>JAPKYC010000131.1 GCA_026394505.1 Methanothrix sp. | reverse complement strand
TACCCCGATGCTTGCATCGGGGATAAAGGGCATACGTTATCAACCTAGGTTTGGATCTGCTTAGCCTGGTTCCACATTCATGCGGCGGCGCCTTGGATGCCCCGATGCTTGCATCGGGGTGCGCCGCCGCCGTTTCACTTTAATAGTGCGGTACATGTTAATAGATGTTTTATATCTTTATTAGATTTATGGTTTTCGGTAATTACACAAGGGGTACGATTCATGTCCGCTCGGAAGCGGCAAAGTAGCCGAGAGCGCAGGCCGGACGAAAAAGCATATTGTGGACTGCCAGATTCCCATGTGGTCTCCTTTTGTGCCTGGTGGGGAGGTCATCGACTGGGCTGCCGTGGATAAGGGCCTGGACTGGATGGAAAAGCATGCATGTTGTGCCGGATGCGAGAACGGTGGAGGCCCCCCCGATTGCACCATCCGGATCTGTGCCCGGAAAAGGGGATACGAGATATGCAGCTCCTGCAGTGATCTGGACTCCTGCACCAGGTTCGAATGGCTCAAGGAGCATGGCTCAGAGCTCAAGCAGAGGCTGACGGAGAATAGTGGTCTATCCAAGGAGGAGTATATCAAAAAAATGATGGGCAAAATGCCCTGGAAGACTTGATTACTATTCGCAGATAATTATGGCAGAGCAGATGCGGGCCAACCACAAAGAGATTCGCGACGGAGTGATTCATATTAGATCTGAGTTAACAATAATTGTTGTTGACTATTCGAAAGATGGATCGCTCCTGTAGAGGCGGATATTCTCTGCCACATGCTTTCAACTTCCTTGTTTGACTTTTCTTCGATGAATCGAAAAGCTGAAGTTTCTAGATAATTGCGCTCTTTTTCAAATGCTATCCAATGTCTACATGCATGTTCAGCTGCCGCCCCAGTCGTGTTTGATCCTGCAAAAATATCTAAGACGGTATCCCCAGGTTCAGTGAGAAATTCAATAAAGAACGCGGGAAGCTTTTCGGGAAACCTTGCAGGATGAGGCTTTGCGCCTACCATCTGGCAATTGCGAAGATAAGTCGAATTGCTTTCGGTATTCGATATCTGCAAGAGATTCGAAGGAATCGCACCTCCCTTGTCCTCGTTAAATCGTTTGCTTATATCATGTCCGGAAGGACGCTTCTTTGGACTGTAAAACTTATCACTATCTTTCAGCAATTTTTTCATTCTTTCGGAATATGGGACAAGTACAGATTGCACATTTGCTTTGGGATAATCAGTCTTCGAGAACCACCAAATTGTATCGACCGAGTCTTTGGCTCGGATTTTTCTCTTGTTTACCCATTCGATTGGTGACGGCAATTTTGCAGGATTGTGCCAGAAGAATTCTTCTGCAAGATTAAAATCATATTCATCGCAAAGCCTCAAGAGAACGCGAAAGTTGTAAAGTGATCTAATCGGCCTGCCGCGAAGGTAAGCACCACCCAAGTCGATCACAAAACTTCCCGTTGGCTTTAGTACACGTTTGATCGGATCTGCAAATTGAAGTAACCAATCCACATAATCTTCCTGATCTTCGTTCCCATACTCTTTTTTTCGCTGTAAGGCAAAAGGTGGAGAAGTGATCACCAAATCAACTGATTCAGCGGCCAATGCTGGAAGCAGGTCCAAAGAATCCCCTACATAGGCTTTGCCCCATATTGTCGTGTAAATAGGGTCTGGGAGTTGTGTGGACATTCTCAATACTCCTCCAATCCATAAATCCAGCTGGAAAAGATCTTCCATAAAACGGTGACTGCAAAATAAACTTCAGGATCCTTAGATCGAAGCAACTCTATCTCGCTAAGATATTCCTCTTGGTTTTGGGTTCCTAGAATGTATGCTACCCATCGTCTCGCATCGTCATCTACCATAGCTCCGATAAGAGCATCAACTTCGATGTCACCAGATTTACTTATTGCCCATGCAATGCCTGCTCGTTGATCATCCTCTGATGATGGAAGTCTGGAAAGGATATGCTTCTTGCTGGTCTGTGTGATCTTACGGAGTGCTCTTGCGGCTTCGATTCGTATCGGCTCTGATAATTCCAAAAACGACTCAATCAGCGCATCTGCACTACTTGGGCGTCTTTGTTCACCAAGTGCCCATGCAGCACCAGCCCGAATATCTGGATGTTGCCCTTTATCAAGAAGAACCGAAATCAATGTATCGTGGGATATTCCAGGATCAATCTCCCCAAGAATGATTACAGCTTCAAGTCTATGCTCCAAGTACTCGCCTTTGAGTGTTTTGTTTATGAAGTCCATTCCATCATTTAAGCAAAGGCGCGCAAGTCCCGCAGATGCTTCTAGCTTGACATAGATATGCTCCGTATTGTCATTCATACGTCTCCTCAGAACCTCAACTGCGTCTAGCGAATTAAGATGTGATAGGGCCTTAACTGCGGCATATCGGTCTGCAACCGAATAGGAGGCTAAAAGCGAAAGAAATGTCTCTTCAGTTGCTCTCGAAGAACACGGAAATGATGATGATGCTGGGATTACAGAAGCCAAAATCTGACTTTTAACAATTTCGTCTCCAACTCTAACCAGTGGCGTGAGATCTATTCCTCTTTTAGAGAGGCTCAAAGAGATAACCCTGTCATCAGAAGTTCTTCTAAACTTCAGTCTATAAGGAGTGATATCAATAACTTTTCCGTTATTGCTTGCAATAGAGCTTGGCCAAACTACACGAAGCTCGAACCCCTCTTCAGCCCCTTTAGGTTTTTCAAGGACAACATGATTTTCTCTAAAGGCCTTTCTGAGTTCGCCTACGGGCAAATACTGAATTAATGACTCGATGCACCAATCAGTCGGACCATTTCCGGTTTTAGACGAAATGGAAAGCGCTACTGCGTCATTATCGCAAAGACCCTTATCCCACCCACGATTTGGATCGGAAACCGAATGAGACATACTGATTTCTGGCTTAGTTTTTGCACGAGCTTCAATCCGGAGGCCACAATTGAGGCAAAGAATGTCAGGCACTCTCACGCGCTTTATTTTAATATTTTTCCATATTTTGTAATTAGTAGAACCACGTTCAAGCTCGATAGGCTTATGGCCTTGTCTCGAAAGATCATGAATTACGGCCTTTGTGCCAAATGCACCAATGCATAACTTCTCCAAGAAGCTATCATCAGCTTTGAATGAGCGGCGATTGGCCATTTATTAAGTTCTCCTTAGATCCTGCGCTAGATTTATGCAACCAATGATCAAAAAGACTTTGGTATGCATTAGAGGCGGAGTGGGTCGAAAGAATTGGGCATGGTAAACGCGCGAGAGGTCGGTTGGGCCTGAGGGCCAGGTGGCGCATGCCTTCAAGTAGGTAGATTCAGAATAACCGATCATTTTTCATTGTCTATCCCGCCCAGAGAAAACGGATGCGACAAATAATACCAGCCCTCCAATTACCAGCAGCCCAATGAAGAGAGATGCATAAGGATATTTATTTTCCGAAGCAGATGCAGAGGCTGTTTGGTTGGACGATAATGGTGAATTATCCTCAATTGCAGTCTCCTTTTTTCCTTCTTGCATGGATATATTTTCCGGAATAGTGGATGCGCCTACTACTATTGTATCAAGAGGGACCTGCACCTCTCGATAATCCCCAGGCTTTGCGTATTCATATCTTATGTTTTCGTCCACTCGTTCCTTGCTAATATATTGAATACCATCCCGGGTATACGCCGTCTTGTTCTCCATGCCAAAGCCGGGTGCTGCTAGTAATGCCAAAAGAATGAACAGGACGATAACCGCTCTAATTCTTTTATTAGATTTGCCCATGGTACTCCTCCATTCTCTCCCCAGGCACCTTAATTGGCATTCCATGATTTAATTCCTCCGCTGGAGATGCTATCACCACTTATCCAGGACCTTTCCTGGATGTGGTGCAGCCCAAGAACTTGGCAATGCCTATGAGATTAACCAGGATTAGCCATCCGAGCATAAAAAGAATTTTTTTGCCGTGGAAAAGGAATGACTTGCCCCTTCTCTTCGGCCCCCGTCTTTTGCCTTCAAATGTACTGCTGCACCAGCCCCTCGGGCTCGCTTATCAGGTTTCTCTCTTTGTGCAGTATCTTGATCGCTGCGCCCACAAAGTCGCTCTGGTATACTATTGTCCTTTCCTCGCGAATGGCATACATCCCCGCCTCGGTGGACAGCGCCTTGAGATCTGCACCGCTCGAGCCCTCTGCCATATCGGAGATCAACTTGAGGTTCACATCTTCATCCAGGCTCATGCCCGAGGTATGGATCTTCAGAATCGACTCACGTGCCTCCCGGTTGGGCATGGGAATCTCGATGATCCTGTCGAACCGGCCTGGGCGCAGCAAGGCCGGATCGAGCATGTCCAGGCGGTTGGTGGCGGCGATGAGCTTGACCTCGCCTCGCACATCAAAGCCGTCCATCTCCGCCAGGATCTGCATGAGAGTCCTTTGCACCTCGCGGTCTCCGCTGGTGGCTCCATCCATGCGCCGCGCACCGATGGCATCCAGCTCATCTATGAAGATAATGGCAGGTGACTTACTCTTGGCCAGCTCGAAGAGCTCACGCACCAGGCGCGCGCCCTCTCCGATGTACTTTTGCACGAACTCCGAGCCCACCACGCGCAGGAAGGTGGCATCGGTGCTCTGGGCAACCGCCTTGGCTAGAATGGTCTTGCCGGTTCCCGGAGGCCCGTGCAGCAAGACCCCCTTGGGCGGCTCAATACCTACGGCCGTGAAAAGGTCCGGACGCTTGAGGGGCAGCTCCACAATCTCCCTGATCTCGGAGATCTGAGTTTCCAGGCCCCCAATCTGCGAGAAGCGCACATCCGGAGCCTCCTCTATCTCCATGCCAAAGACTGCCGGGTCGCGGGGGGACGGTAGGACGCACATCACAGCAAAAGACTGCTGATTTAAGCCGACCTGTGCACCGGGCTTGATCTCTTCCTCAATGAACTGGGAGAGATTAACCACAAACCTGGGACCGGTGCTGCTCTTGACGATGACTCTGTTCTCGTCCAGGACATCTACAATGGTGCCCACGATCATGGGACCGATGCGCAGGCGCTCCAGCTCGCTTCTCAGCTTGCGGGCTTCTCGCTCGAACTTGAGCTTCTGGTTCTCAATGAGCCGCTTTTCGCCTTCCACGCGGTCCTTCTGCTCTCGCAGCGCCAGGTTGCGCTCTTCAAGCTGGCGCATGCGGTCCAGGATGTAGCGCGAAAAGTCCGCGCCGGCCTGTGACTCATTCATGCCTTCTCCACTATCCATAATTACAAAGATTATTAAACACCGACCCGTATAAAGGTTTCCGAAATGACCGAGAAGCAATGCGAGATTTGCGGTGCTGAGATCTCAGGAGCACCCCAGAGGATCGTGATCGACGGCTCAACGTTAGAGGTATGCAAGAGCTGTGCGCGCTTCGGAAAACCGGAAGACAAATGGTCTTTGGTTCCCAAGAAGATGGTTCCTGTGGCGAGGGCCTTCACGGTAAGTCGGCCCAAACCGCGCGACCATTTCAAGGACTTGGTAGAGTTGGTCCCGGATTTCGGGCGCAAGATCAGGGAGGCACGGGAGGGCCTGGGCCTCTCCTCGGAGGAGCTGGGTGGGAGGATAAAAGAGAAGGTGACTCTCTTAAAGAAGATCGAGCGGGAGGAGCTCTCTCCTGAGGATGGGATTAGAAAAAAGCTGGAAAAGGAGCTGAAGATCAAATTGTCCGACCAGGCGAGCGAGACTCGTGTCAAGTCCGGCAACGCCGGCCGTGGATTGACTTTAGGAGATATTGCCAGCATCAAACGGAAAACTGAGAGATGATCGCCAGTGCGGCTCGCTATGTCATTGGTGGGGGTGTGATAGTATACCCTACCGAGACCGTTTACGGCCTGGGCGGCAATGCTCTGGATGAGCAAGCGGTGATGAGGGTTTTTCAGATTAAAAAAAGGCCCCTCTCCAAGCCCCTCTTTTTGGCCGTCTCCAACTTTGAGATGCTAAAAAATGTTGCGGAAGTTAACGAAGATGATCTGGATATTCTCGAGCAGCTCTTGCCTGGGCCGGTTTCTGTTCTTGTCAGGAAAAAGCCTATAGTTCCGGATATACTCACCGCAGGCTCGTCGTTGGTTGGCATCAGGTACCCGGATCACGAGACGGCTCTAAGGATCATCGATCTGGCCGGACCCATCACCTCCACCAGTGCCAACCGCACAGGAGTGCTGCCACCCACAAGCGCAGCAGAGGTCTCTATGGAGATCCTGGATCGAGTGGACGCGGTCGTGGACGGAGGAAAATGCAGATACGGGCAATCCTCAACCCTGCTGGATCTGCAGAAACGGGAGATCATTCGGCCGGGCGCGGGCCTGGATAGGGCAATGAAGGCGATATCGTGAGAGCCAGAATCAGGGACTTCTTTGAGACCAAAGAAGGCTGGATCTTCGCCGTCGCGGATTACAGTCACCCGGATGGTCTTCGCTCAATGCTACGCTATGTTCCCGATGCTGCAGGAGAGCGCGAGGCCAATGGCAAACGCTATCGCAAGATGGACTTCGACCAATCTTTCGAATTTCTAAGGCGAGAGCGACCGGACTATGTTCGCGACCTGCACGTGGTTCCAAAGAATGATGTGCTCAAGATTTATCGGCCGTCTGAGGGCCTTCCAGACGTGGCGGAGCGGGACACAAGAGTCGGAAAGATTGCCGGCCTGCTGGCAGAAGCAGGAGTGCCGTGGGAGCAGATGGGCATCACCGGATCTATGCTTGTAGGGTTGTCCAGCCCCAGCTCAGATATAGATTTCGTGGTTTATGGGCCCATCTGGTGGAAGGCCAGGGATATCGTGGCCCGGGCCAAGGCGAAAGGAAAGATTGGGGAACTGGACGAGGCTACCTGGTGGAAGATCTACTCCAAGCGAAAGCCGGAGATCAGCTTCGAGGAATTCATGCGGCATGAAAAGCGCAAAGGAAATCGAGGCATGATCAAAGGCACCTATTTTGACCTTCTTTTCACTCGCGAGTGGAACCAGATACGTCCGCAGATTGCCGGCAAGCCGGCGGGAGAGCGCCGCATTGAGGCCAAAGTTATCGACGCCGATTTCGCCTTCGACAGTCCTGCCATCTTCCGTCTGGATCACCCTGAAGTAAAGGAGATATTCTGCTATTCGCATACCTATGCCGGCCAGGCGCTGCCCGGCGAGACGATAGAGGCAAAAGGGGTACTGGAAGAGACCGCCCAGGGCCTTCGGCTGGTGGTGGGAACCACCCGCGAGGCCCGCGGCGAATGGATCCGATCGCTCACCTTGCTGGAAAGCTAATATATTTATAAAGAGGTCTTTTGCATGTTGCAAGTTCGTCCCTTTGATATCGAGATAGGTCAGCACAAAGTCATGCTCAATGTAGTGGATGCCAGAGAGAGAGGCCTTAATGCCGGTGATCGGGTCAGGGTCAGAACAAAGGGTGCCGCGACTACGGCCTTACTCGACACCACCCTGGAGATGGTCAAGGCCGGGGAGATCGGCATCTTCACGGAGACTCTGAAGGATCTGAATGGTCCTACCAGCGTGGATATCCTGCCTGCACCCAAGCCCGCCTCTCTCTGCTATATAAAGAACATGATGGATAAGAAAAAGCTCACCGAGGACCAGATCCGTACCATCGTGCAGGATATTGTGGATAATAACCTCAGTGAGATTGAGCTTTCCGCTTACGTAACTGCCTCTTATATCCATAATATGGACTCTGAGGAGGTGTTTTATTTGACCAAAGCCATGATCGATACAGGTGAGCGAATTCACTTCGACACCCATCCCGTCATGGACAAGCATAGCATTGGAGGCGTTCCCGGCAACAAGGTCTCCCTTCTTGTGGTGCCGATTGTCGCGGCTGCGGGCCTTCTCATTCCCAAGACCAGCTCACGCGCCATTACCGGCGCCGGCGGTACGGCGGACCTTATGGAAGTTTTGGCACCGGTAGAGTTTAGTGCCGACGAGATCAAGGAACTGACTGAGAAGGTGGGCGGAGTCATCGTCTGGGGCGGAGCTACCAACATTGCTCCCGCCGACGATAAATTGATCAAAGCTGAATATGCTCTTTCCATCGATCCCTACAGCCAGATGCTGGCCTCCATCATGGCCAAGAAGGGAGCAGTCGGTGCGGATGCAGTTGTGGTGGACATGCCTGTCGGTCCCGGCACCAAGCTGGCCACTTCTGAGGCAGGCCGCACTTTAGCCAAAGATCTCATCGACCTGGGAGGACGCCTGGGCATTCGCGTGGAGTGCGCCATGACCTTCGGCGGATCGCCGGTAGGCCGAACCAT
>JAPKYC010000037.1 GCA_026394505.1 Methanothrix sp. | reverse complement strand
ATCAGTTCGATGGTCTTGGCATCCAGAGTAGAGCTTCTTTGGATGGCGTTGTTGTGCAGTATCTTGGTGATGAGAATCTCAGGATTGTCCTGCATGAACTGAAAAACATAGGGGATCTCGCCGTAAGTGCTCTCCACTGCTTTTAAGATATCCTCTGCTGCTTTTTCCTTCCCCTTGACCAATATGGCGTCCAGATCATCTTCGAAGCTCATGACCTCTCCTTTCCCGGGCCTCAGAAGACGAACCCGGTCTCAGAAGCGGACAGTATCCTCACAAGTATATAATCTTTCATCCGCGAGGGCTTGATGGTGGCAATCTCACCCAGCTTTACTCCCTCGTCGAAGGTTACGGCTTTTACTGCATCCTTGAAAGCACTGTAGGGCAGCTTCACTCGCACGCCAGTCAGATTGAGGGCTATGGGAAGCGGCGAATAGGAGAACTGCACATCCGGCACCTGCTCGCGTACGCTATCCATGACTCGAGGCGGCGAGGTGGTGAGCGGATCCTTGGCAATGGAGGAGCGCGTCTTGTCCAGGGCTCTGCCTACGGACTCAACAATCCTGTCTAAAGTTCCAATCTCTGTTGCCTTACGGGCCCGGTGAGCCACCCTTCCTATGGCCGGAACATACTCAAAGGCATAGGGAAGCTCTTTGGCCTCGATCTCTGGCCCGCCCGTGACCACCACAGGCACGCTGATGTTCCGGTATAAGCTCTCCTTCTTCTTGATGCACTCCTGGAAGTTGCCGAATATGAATACGGCGGCATCATGCTCGTTTATCAGAGCGGTCTCGTACTCATTGATCTGGGCTATCTCGCGACCGACGCCTCTGGCCAGTCCCAGCATGTTGGTCTTGGAGCCATGGCGGCGCAGGTACTCGGCTATGTCGCAGGCGGTATGCGGCAGATGGTGAATGGCCAGTGTCGGCGTTACCACCGCCACCTCAGTTCCGGCCAGCGGCGCTCGCACCAGCTCTCCACGTAGCTCCTTGGCCAGTGCCTGCAGCACAGCCAGATCTTCCGATGGAACCAATATCAAAAGGATGATCTCGGTCTGCGTCAAATTCCTTTGCAGGATGTAGCCGCCCAGGTCCTCTACCAGCTCCACTACCAGGTCGTGCTTGTACAAGCCTCCCGTGAACATCACAGGCTCAAGCATTCTCCATCTCCCGGATCTTTCCTTTGATCTCAGATACCATAACCGGCGTCAAGCTCTCCTCGGCGGCGATGAAAAAGAAGCTGTCTTTTGTCATTATGTTGCGCCGGTTGCGAAAGCCTTCCGGTGCCACTCTCACCAGGGCATCGGTCAGATCCTGCAGGAACTCCGCCTCCAGGTCCGCAACCATTAGCTCGGAGGGCGACGTATCAGAGGCTATGATCACAATATCCCTTGCCGGTTGCTCTACCCTTTCTCTTCCGTAGCGCTCCCACAAGGCCCGCAGCAGATCAGCCATATGCTCCTCATCATTGATCTTGACCTGATAGCCACCGGCCACCCGCAGCACATCGCCCACATCCTTGACGGTGAGAGGCGGAATTCCGGAGCGAAGAAGCCCGTAGACGGCAAAGAACGGCTTATGTATGTCCACGTAAACATACAGCCTGCCGATGGACCGGATGAGGCCGAGGTCCTGCAAGATGTCCATGATGAGCTCTCGGTACTTTTTAGCTCCGAACTCCTCCTGGCCCGTGACCTCAATCTTGAAGACCTCCATGGGGTCCATCTCAGTCCTCCAGCAGCCCCGAAACGAGCAGCGCAGCGCCCACCGCCCCGATGTACTGAGCATACTTGGGAACTGTTACCTTAACCTGGAGAAGTTCCTCCATGGCTTTGGGCAGCCCTTCTATGAGAGAGGTTCCGCCCACCATGATCACAGGCTCTTTGACATCCACTTCTTGCAGTTGCTGCTCGTAGACCTGCTCGGCCACAGAATGACAGGCGGCCATGGCTACGTCTTCCGGTTTGCAGCCCAGGGATAGGCTGTTGACCAGGCTTTGCGTGCCGAAGACTATGCAGTAGCTGTTCATGGCTACATTCCGAAAGTCTCCCTTAAGTGCCAGCTTTCCCAGCTCCGTAATATCGATGCCCAGCCTGCGGGCTGTTAGCTCCAGGAACCTGCCCGAGGCTCCCGCGCATATTCCGCCCATGGTAAAGCCGCCAGGGATTCCGTCCTGCACGGATATGGCTTTATTGTCCATGCCGCCGATATCGATAACCGTTGCCGGCCCCTTCTGGGCATCAGCCAAAAAGACGGCGCCCTTGGAGTTGACGGTGATCTCCTCCTGGATCAGCCTGGCATTGATGTGCTTTCCCACCAGAAAGCGCCCGTAGCCAGTTACACCGATCGCAGAAACCTCCTCTTTTTGCACGCCGGCCGTCTTCAGGGCGGCCTCTAGAGCCTCATCAGCGCTCTTCAAGACCTCGGTAGTGGGAACCCAGCCGGTGCCTATCACCTCATTGTCCCTCATCACCACCGACTTGGTAGTGGTGGACCCGGAGTCGATTCCTGCAGTTAGGCCCTTCTGCTTCTCCCGGGCCAGGAGGCCCCGGTACTTGACGGTGGTAACCAGCGCTTCTATCCTGGTGAGCAGGGTCTCTGCCTTGGTCCTCTCCGTGAAGGAGTAGCTCAAGACGGGAATCTTGGAGTGCTCATGAATGTATTTTCTGATCTCCGATCGGATGATGGCCGCCTCTGCGCAGCGAAAGCAGGTCATGACAATTACGGCATCGGCCAGATCGGGATTTTGCACAATGCGAACCGCACGAGCTATGGCTAAGTTGAGGTCGCCCGAGGAGACGGAAACGCCAAAAGTGCTCTCCACGTTGAGGATATCCTCCAAAGATACCTCCGGATAGACGATCTTTGCACCTACCGTTTCTGCAGCGCGTTCGATCTCTTTTTGAATGCCGCTGTACTCCGAACCACAGGAGAGCTGGGCAATGCGAATCACAATAAATCCTCCAAAAAGGCCCTGATCTTCTGCACAAAGACCCTGGCCTCGGCATCGTTTGTGGGATAGGATAGGTCCAGCACGGGAACTCCTTTTGTCCTGATGAGCAGCCTCACCAGCTCATTGGTTCGAGAACAGCCCGCGCAGCCCGTGAGCCATCCCGGATCTTCTACTATGATCGCCGCCTCTGCCTCTTCTATGATGGGTCCAATCAGAGCCATCCGGCCTCGCACTCCGGAAGGGACATCCACAGCCGCATAACGCAGACCCTTCTTAGGCTCTTCGGGAGTGACATTCAAGGGCGGAGAGTCAATCTCATTTGCTGTAACGAGCTTACGCACAGCTTCAGGAACCACAAGCGCTTTGTGGCCCATCCTCTCCACAAGGTCGGAGAGTATCATGCTGGTGGGAGGATAAACGATAACTTTTGCCATTGATTTACCTCAGGATAAACCATTCTTTACTATCTCTTCCAGCCTCTTGATGGGAAGAGGTTTCTTCTTTTCAGGAATGGCCGGGATATCGCCCTTTGAGGCCAGTGCCCGGGAGATCATGGGCAACATCTTGGACTCGGACTCGATCATATAAAAGCCAGGCCTCGCTCCTCCTCCTCTGCGACCGCGACAGCGCCTGGGATCACCCGGTGGAAAGCCCCGGTCCTTGATGAATATGCCGGCAGGGTCAAGAGCCCGGATCTCTTTTATGAGCGCATTTATTACTTCCTCTTCGCCATTTATGACGACTCCAAAGCAGGTCTCCTTGACGAGGACTTCGTATTTCGAACCGTAAATCTTCATAGCGATATCTGAGGGAAGGATATTCGACTCAGAGGATGTTATCACATATTTGGTGACCAACATCATCGCACCTCCCTAATGTAAATCGTCTCCCCTTCCGACACATCTTTTAGCTTCTCCGGCTCCAGCACCCGGCCGATGATGTTCGTCGCCTCGAATTTCTCGCCCGAGGGACCGTAGCGCTTATCATCCACGAGCTTCATTCCCACCAGGCCGATCTTCTTGGAAACCTGGTTGGAAACGGCAATTGAGCCGGCAGGCACGGGGCCGGTAGGCTTGTTTTCAGGCAGCAGTTCCTTTAAGTTGACGGCTTCAATCTCCGGCTTGAAGAGCAGAGTATTCTCATAGACAAAATAGACCGGCAAGGGGCCCACAGACCTCTCCTTAAGGCCGGTCACGTGCCGGAAGTAATCCAATGTCTTGGGAGCCAGATCATCGTAAAGCTGCACACAGACCAGACGGGCGGCAGGAATAGAAAAAAGGCGCACCTTTTTGTGCTTCAAAATCGCCATCGTCGCGCCCGGCTCCTGCTTCACCACTACGGCATCCTCGCCTTCATGTCCTTCCACCTCGGCCTCGATGCCTCGAACTTGCATCTGCATCTGGGCGTCTTTGAGGCTGCTGCCCATGAGCATGATGCGCTCCGGCAACACATTAAAAGTTATCAACTGGCCGGGACCGGCCAGCTTTATCATATCCATTCCAGAGGTGATTCTTGCCACGGCAGAGTGGCCTGGATTCGAGGTTCGGTCCTGCTTGTAGACAAAGATCCTGCCTAAACCTCGCCCGCTCGTCCTTACCGTCACCAATCCTTCCAGACGAGGCTCACGATGCTCGAAGACTATGGGCACCGTGAGCAACTGATCCGATGAGATATATGAGCTGGAGACGGAATCGACCTTAAAGAAACCGTCCCGAGTCAGGGCCAGGAAAAATTCCGCGCCTATTGGTGCATCCTCTATCAGCTCTGCCTCAACTTTAGTGAATATCTCATTGTCCTCTTCGATGGGCGTAGTCAGATCGGTTGTGGCCAGCTTCATAGTTATGTCCTGCCATTCCACAATGGGCTCGATGCCCTGTATTTCATCGCCTGCTTGCAGCCGGTCTAGAGTGTTTTTTCCACCCACCACGTGGCCGAGCACCACCCCATCTTTGGGTGTGCCGTAGGCTGCTGTATGCCTCCTCCGGACAAATATAATCTGAGTGTTCTCTGCCTCAAATCCGGCTGCGCCAAGCACAACCTCCCAGCGGCTGTATTCATTGGCATCGCGTGCAAAAGAGAGGGTGGAAGCAAATGGCCCAAAGGCTACGCCGTCAGACGAGGCCCACCTAACGGTTGATCCCGAGATTTTGTCTACGTTCTCGTGCCAGATCCTCTGCAGATCGCTATCAATTAGCTCTATTCTCAGTTTGCCTTTGCTGGTGTTGAGCCAATAGGAGTTGGTCACGCGGCTCTTCTCGCCTCGGCCTTTGACCACCCCTATAATTGCGCCATTCGCAGGATTTGCGCAGGCTTTGTCCAGGGCATCGACAAGCCGCGCTCCGGGCAATAGCTCGATCTCTTTGCCGTCAACGAAGACTCTCAAATTAACTCCCCAGCATCTCCTTCTCTTCATCTTCTGTGATCCTGGCTAAGACTTCACTGGGAAGACCTGCGAAAATCGCCTGCCCGTCGCGCATGAGCATGGCTCTATCGCAGACATTTTTCACGAAGTCCATGTCGTGGCTGACAATGACGAATGTCTCTCCCAGCTCCTGGCGGGCGTTGAGGATGGACCTGGTAACCTCAATCTTGGTAATGGCATCCATAGTTCCCGTGGGCTCATCCAGGATTACTATTCTCGGCTCTTTTATCAATACCTGCGCCATGGCCACGCGATGCCTCTCTCCCTCAGAGAGCTCATCCGGCATCTTGGCCAGGACCATCTCTGCCTGCTCCTCCGTGAATCCCACCGTCTCCAGGGTGTGGATGGCCTTTCTCTCCGCCAGCTCGAAGGGCAGGGAGAGGCCAATGGCCTCTGTCAGGTTCTCGATAACGCTTCGAGAGTGGTAAAGGGTATACTCCTGGTGGAGAATGCCGATGTATTTGGTGGACCGCCCGCGACCATTAGATCCTAGTTGGGTCATGTCCACCCAGTCGTCTCCTACCCGCACGGATATGCTGCCGCCGGTGGGAGTGATAATGCCGCTTACCATCTTGGAAAGAGTGGTCTTGCCGCCTCCGGAAACGCCAACCAGGCCGAAGATCTCACCCTCTTTTACTTCCAGGCTGACATTGTCAACGGCCTTCACCACGCCCCGGTCGATGCTGATATATCTCTTTGCCAGGCCGTTAGCCTTGATTATGGGCGCCCCAATTTCAACTTCTTCACGCTTACCAAGCGTTCCGGCCATGGCCAGGAATACAGCCGCGATATCTTTTGGCTTGCCTTCTGCCCTGATCTCTCCGCCATCCAGCAATATGGCTCTATCGGTCAGCTCGACCATGACATCTTCCCAGTGGCTGGTGATGATCAGGGTCATATTGTAGTCCCTGACGGCGCGCTTGATGGATTCATGCACAACCCTGGCCGTAGCCGGATCGAGGGTTCCTGTCGGCTCATCAGCCAGGAGAACCATGGGCGACTTGGCGAGCTGGCGGGCCAGGACGACGCGCTGCTTTTCTCCACCGGACAGCTCTCTGGCCACATGCATCAGCCTGTGGGACAGGTTTACCTCATCCAATAGGTCTGCGGCGCGGTGAACGCTCATGGTGTCTCCCCTCTCCTCCACGGCCCGCATCACGTTTGTTATCACACGCTCATCGCCATAAAGGGCAAAGGTCCTCTGCAGCATGATGGCGATTCGGTTCACAATATCACGCCGAAGAGGATCGTTTATATCCAGTGTCACAAAATCGGCTTTAATTGGCTTGAGAACTTCGCCGCACCTGCATTTTTTCCCGGCGCGGCTGGGCTGCTCAACGTGGCGGCATTTCTCACATCTGGCCACGTGGAAGATCAGGCTTCCGCTCATGCCGGGAAATGACTCCACCCCGCGCAAGACATGCATCAGGACACTCTTGCCGCAGCCGCTTCTGCCTAAGATTCCTACCGATTCGCCCTCATCTATAACCAGATTTATATTGCGAAGAGCTACAACGTCACCGAATCGAACTGTCAGATCCCGTATCTCGATAAAAGGTGCCAAATCTATCATGCCCCATAAATCTCACTGTAATGTAAGGTTGATCCGCTACCAATCCTGGCATAATGCTACTTAAGTTTATCCGAAGCTTTGAATGCGTTTTGCCGATAACGATTGTTAAAGGATTCTCAATGAATGCCCCTCATTAACCTCTCTTCTTCTTCCAGCCTAAGAAGAGCTTTTTTTCTTCTGCTGTAAGTAACCAAGGTAATTACGGCTGCAATCGCGATGGAGCCGAAGAGGGCCGCCAGGGAGATCATGATTGATGAGAATAAGCCTTCAACCATCCCTTTTCCGAGAGCCAGTACGACCTTTGGCCCCGCTCTTCCTGAATACGAGGCATTAACCTGATAGATGCCGGCGCGCAAAGCCGTAAAGGCCATGATGGACCGGCCGCTGCGACTGCCCAGGCTGTAGGTGAAGCTGCTCTTTGCCGGATAGGTGGCCAAATCGCTGCCTGTGGTTTTTTCTCTTACAAGGATCTCCAGACCCGGTATTTGCTCGCTCGTGCTGTAGAACTTGCCATTGATGTAGCTGTTGTTTTCGTAGAAGATGATGTATTCGCCCGGCTCTCTGAGAAACAGGTCCGCACCTCCGGGTGCCACCATCTGCAAGAGGCCGCTTTGTGCATCAGAAATGCCGGAGTAGATGGATCCGGCAAATGCAACAAATCCTATGACTATTATCAGCACGGCCAGGCCATAATACCAAATGTTTGGCGAAACATCATTGCGATTCATGGGAGTGACTCCATTTGTTTACGTAAGCCTGCACATCGAATTCATATAGCGCACCTTGCCGAAGATCGCCCTTTCCTTCCAGGCTCGGTCGTGAACGCCGCCCAGGCTCCAGGCACATCCAATAGATCACAGGGCCTTTCGCTTGGATCTCTTTCCTCAAGGCCCTTATCCTTTGGGGATTGACGGACATAACTAATGATTACTGTTGCTATTACTATTTATCAGTGGGCATCGCATTGAGGACCATTTTGCTGACATCAGCAAAATGGTCGAGATTGGGAGTGGCGCAAGCCGGGAAATTAAGGTTACGTTGCTTTCGCGCTATGCCTGCTATCTCGTCATTCAAAACGCCGATCCCAAAAAGGAAATCGTAGCGCATGGCCAAACCTATTTTGCCATACAGACGCCGCGACAGGAATTGGCGGACGAGCATATCGAGGAGGAGCGGCGGCTACTGCTACGTGACGAGATGTGCCGCCATAACGTTCAGTTGGCCGATGCGGCCAAAGATGCCGGCGTCATCGAACCCATAGACTACGCCGTTTTTCAAAATCAAGAAGATCGAGACGAAACAGTGCAAGCAACTCGGCAAGGCTGAGCTGCCAGGAAAAAATAAAGAGAGTAACTGACGATGAGTCGCTGCGGGAAAGCAGCATGGAGAAGCTCATGCCGCCGTCGGTGCCGGTGCTGCGCCGCAGTGTGTTGGAGTTTCGAGACTGTGGGTACGCGGGCGCGGCAGACACGAGCAAGAGTCCGCTCAATTGGATATTTGGAAGAAAAAATCTTCCAATAGATGTATCAATCAGAACTATTCATTAGTGATAACCATGGGCAATGACATCACCGACCGCACGCCGGCTGAGGAAGCTTTGCGAGAAGCCAAGCAAGCTGCGAAAGACAGCAACGCCCAGTACGAGCAGGTAGTCTCGATGATATCCGATATCGTCTGGCGCTATGATGTCAATGCCAAAAGAAAGCACGTCGGCTCCTATATATCGCCGGTTGCGGACAGGATGCTGGGCTTGACGAAAGGCACCATCGGAGACAGCTTCGAAAGATACTTTTCCTATGTTCATTCCGATGACTTGCCCGCCATGCAGGGGACCCTTTTCGAAATGATACGAACGCTTGGAAAGGATAAAACCGCAGAATACCGCATGCGAAAGGCAGACGGCACCACGCTTTGGGTTCTTTCCAAGTTTTCGGCTTATTCCCAGCCGGACGGCCGAGTCACTGCCTTTGGCACTACAAGCGATATCACCGAGCGCAAGCGGGCCGAGGACGTGCTGCGGGAGAGCGAGGAAAAATACCGAGGCATCTTTGACGAATCAATAGCGGCGGTTTACGTATTTGACAACACGAAGAACTTCGTCGATACCAATCAAGCCGGATTAGACTTACTGGGCTATTCACGGGAGGAACTCCTGCAAATGAGCTTTCCAGACGTGGATGCCGATCCAGTCGTTGTCTTGCCAGCCCACCAGGAACTTCTTTCCGGTGGGCAACTCATCAACTACGAACACAGGCTTCGACGGAAGGATGGTACTATCATCACGGTCTTAAACAACTCGAGGCCGCTCACGGACCGCCATGGGAAAGTAGTTGGAATGCTCAGTACATTGATCGATATCACCGAGCGCAAACAGGCCGAGGCAAATAGAGAAATGGGCCGGGAAGTCCTACAGATACTAAACGCGCCGGGAGATCTGCAGGATTCCATCCAGCGCGTCCTCGCCGCATTGAAGACGCGGACAGGGTTCGATG
>JAPKYC010000310.1 GCA_026394505.1 Methanothrix sp. | reverse complement strand
CAATCAGCAGGGTAGTGGTCTCAGATGCAGCGGTACCCTTCATTGCCCGTGGAGGAATGCTGTTCTCGGGACAAGTTATAGCTTCAGATCCGGGAAGTGAGAATGGAGAGGAAGTCATCCTGGTAGATAGAAAAAATAATCCGCTCAGGAGGGTCCAGATCTATTATTGAGCCAGAGGAAATGAACAAGAAAAAACGAAAAAACAAGGCATATTGACAAATCCAGATGGATTTGTTGCGCCATTAGGAATAACCCTGGCATTGATTCCTAGCTGTTCGCCTCAGGGATCAACTGCCAGGATCACCTCTTCAAACTGAAAATTTTTAGAAAGTCGTTTCGGCATTAATGGCAGCACTTGTGTCCGTGCTTGTGCTCTGCGTCGTGGATGTGCTCATGGACGTGCTCTTTACCATCGTGAGCGTGTGCATGTGCGTGCTTATTATCATCATGGCAACACATTTAGATTCACCTCCATTTCATTGTTGATAGCAAATAATTACATGGATCTGATATATAATCCTTTTTGAGGACTTTTTCAAGGATGCCCATAACTTTTGTAAAAGAAAATAGCTGCTATTTGTAGCACCATTCTTGCGATTATGCATAAATCTTCTGTTTCAATTATCTTATTAGGATATATCTTACTTTAGGAAACTATATTGGTAGGACGGATAATTGATAAGCTAGATGCGTCATAATGATTTCCGGGAGAAAGACGCTGCCGGACAAAAGAATATGTCGATCTCCTATTGAACCTGCTGCATTGTGATTTAGTGGCGAGATTCCCTCGCGCATGCAATCTTCATAGTGCTCAATTTTCTTCAATGTAGATGCCTATGTTGTATAAAGCCATTTTACTCTATTAGAGACAAATCAGAATATAGGTATGAACGCATCAGAATTGCGATTTCCAGTATTTGAGTAGCAATTCTCGACCTTAGTTTAACCAAAAATATAAAACGGCAGGTAATGGCAAACGCTAATCTTCCAAGCTGCAAAGCTGACAGCTATGGTGTCATTTTGGCTCTGCCACGAACTGGACTGGATTCCCGACATTACGAATGCTCGCATTCATCTCCTGGATGAACTTTGGCGTCTCTGCGGGCGGCATGCTCGCAGGCTTGATCCTTCCCACCTCGCGGCCATGAACGCCGAAGCGCCCATCAGTTTTGTCAATAGCCACGACGGCGTATTCCGGCATGTCCTCACTTTCACCATCGCTCAGGTAGAGCAGTTTCTCGTGATAAAAACTGCAGCAAAGAGGCCATTTGTGGTTGAACATCGCGTCCATCAATTCATCTTTGCTGTCAATCCTCGTGAAGGAAAATGCTCTATCAACATGATTCATCAAATTCACCTTCCTGATTCCTCTAATTGTTGACGCCCGTCTCTTGAATATTCTTTTTATGTTCTTCTTCCTCGCCATGCTCATGTTTATGCTTTATTTCGTGTTCATGTTCGTGCTTCTCTGTCATTTATGCCACCTTGCTTGACTTGATAGTCAACATCATTGAGCTCAAAGACCCTTTTGGCTACACAACAACAGATTACTGTTATGTTCTAAATACTTTTCTACCAAAAGTCTTCTAGAGTAATACTAGCAAAGAAATTCTTAGTCAGATTGACCTTAGTCTGGCATTCCAGCACCAATCGGACTAGTGGACACACGCTCTGACCTTAAGTCAGATGTTGGTGGGCGTGCTCTTTTTCTTTTCCATGGGCATGGAGGTGCTCATGAACCGTCTTTCCGTGAATATGCATGTGCTCGTGAATGAGGTTGACACTAAGGAGGAGTGCCATGTCATCCAGTACTTTGACCGTTTCTCCATCGACTTTAACACCGTGATCTTCACCCATGACTATGGCCCTCTTACTGATCTGCTCGATGGTTTCCAGGTCATGTGTGGCAGTGATCACAGTCTTCCCCGACCTTCCCAGCTCCTGCAAGAACTCAACCAGCCAGAGCTGCGTCCTGGGATCTAATCCGGCCGTGGGTTCATCTAATAGAAGGACATCCGGGTTGTTGACCAGCACCGTAGCTATGCATACTTTCTTTTTCTCCCCACCGCTTAGGGTATGAGGCGATCGATCCCTGAGCTTTGTGATTTCCATTATCTCAAGAACGTCCTCAACTCTGTGTTTAACCTCCTCTGGTGGGACATCAAGCTGCAAGGGCCCAAAGGCGATCTCCTCGTAGACCGTAGGCGAGAAGAGCTGGACATCCGAGTTCTGAAAGACGAAGCCCACCTTCGTGCGGAAATAGGACCGGAACTCATTATCCTTTATGGCATCAAAAACATCCTCGGTTATCTGATTATCGAATGCATAAAAATCTCCTGAAGTCGGATAGATCAATCCATTCAGGATGGCCAACAGAGTTGATTTGCCGCTGCCGTTTGTGCCGATTATTGATACTTGTTCTCCACGATTTATCTTTAGGCTGATATCTTTCAGCGCATTTATCTTTCCCACATATGAATATGAAATATTTCTTAAGTCGAAGATAGTATCCATGTTCTTACACCCGAATGAAATCCTGAGCGATCAACACAAGCAATACGCTCAGCGATATGGCCGCTGCAACTGCAAAATAATCTCGATTTTTCATCTTGAACTGTTGCATAACCTTGACGTCGCCATTGAAGCCGCGGGACATCATGGCCATATGCACTTTTTCACTCATATCTATAGATCTTATCAGCGTATAGCCCATGCGCCCACCAACCCATTTTTGCTCCTCGAACATGCTTCGAGACTTAATGGTCCGGGCTTTCTTGGCAGCGTACATCTCACGTACCATGTCCATGAGCAAGAAGATATATCGATAGGCCATCTCCAGCGTCAGGACATAGATCTTGGGGACCCCCACAGAGCGCAGGGATTTAAAGAGCACCTGCTGTGGCGTGGTGATAAAAAGCAGAACCACGGCAGAAACGCAGGTCGCTACACGCATGGTAAATATGACTGCCAGGTTGACACCTTGCTTGGTGATGAAAATACTATCCGGCAGCGAGAATGGTCCGATATGAACTCCTGGCCCTAGATATGCCAACAAGATGAGTGGGTCACCGGGGAAGAAGACGTTGAAGACCATGGGCAGGGCGATTATGCCTGCAAAGATGGGGATAAAGAGCCAGACACGCTTGATGAAGAATAGCACATCAACCTTGCTGAGATATGCAAATAGTAATGTCAACAGGTAGACAATGATCAATAGATAAAGGTCCCCTATCATGCTGGTGGCAAATATCACGGCCAGAATGGAGATCAGCTTGGCCCTGGGATCCAGGCCCTGTAGTAAGCCGTCACGCTTGGCATAAGTCTCGGAGACAAAAGCTTCCTGCAAAAAGCTGAAGATGCCGTCAATTGTCTTCCCTACAAAGCCTTTCTTGCCGTGATATACTGCAGAACATCGGCAAGGGCCAACATCCACTTCTTTCATCCAGTCCGGTATCATCGTTCTCCTTTCAAGCGGCGCATCCTAAATTGCTCTCATGCATTGCAGATGATGTCATTACGACTCAAAGTTTAAAAAAGATAAAATAAAAAATTGGCGCTAATCCTTGGCAACCTTCTTTCCCACGAAGTAAAGCAGGCCGCCGCAGATAACAACGCCGAGCACAGCGGACAGGATGTAAGCAGATGCTGCTGCAGTCATCGAATCGCCAATGCCGGGCAGGGCATAATCTGACATGGGGGCTCTCCAAAGCGATGAAAGCTGCTCCAAACCAGGAGGTACAAAGCCAAGCTTCTCCTTAATCTCCTCCGGCCCCCACTCGCCAAAGGTCTCTCCAACAGCCAAAAGCCCTAAAGGCGCCAGAATAATCAGCGCAACCAGGCCAATAGCAAAGGTTTTCATTATCTTATCCATGGTCTTACCTCACGCTGTGCTTGCGTTCTTCATTTTCTTCTTCTGCGCCTTAGATTTCTCTCCACAAAGCAGAGTGGTGTCCGTTCTCTGGATGTAGGCAAAGATCAGAGCCGTTATGAGCGCCTCAAGGATGCCGAATCCGAAAGCATGCTCCAGTACCATGGCAGGAACCGTTACTGATAGCGGGTAGGGCATGTAGAGGGGCACTCCTTCTGCTGTGTGGTGCAATATGGGCTGAATCCCGAATTCAAAGCCTGTAAAGGCAGATGCTATCACTAGAGAAATGTAGCCGGCTATGGCCGCGGCAATGACTCTCCTCGAAGAAGTAATTTCTGTGCCTCCGCTGATGAGCTTGTAAGCATAATAAGCAACAAAGGGCATTGCTACAGCCATATTAAAGCAATTGGCCGCGATAGCGGTGATGCCTCCATCGCCGAACATCAGCGCCTGCAGCACGAGAGCAACGGATATGGCAATCACTGCAGCCCAGGGTCCCAGGACGATGCCGATTATTGCAGCGCCCACTGCATGGCCGGTGCTGCCTCCTGGAATTGGGACATTGAACATCATGATGACAAAAGAGAACGCTGCTGCCAGCGCCAGCAGGGGAACCTGCCTGGATTTCAGCTCAGAGCTGAGCTTCCTTCCCGCATAATACCAGATGGGGATCATTATGATCCACATTGCGATATAA
>JAPKYC010000161.1 GCA_026394505.1 Methanothrix sp. | reverse complement strand
ACAAAGGTCTTGGACAAGATCATGGACATGGGCGGCGAGTTTGAGATCAAGAACTTTCAGATAGGCCAGAAGAAGAACGACAGCAGCTATGTGCAGATCACCGTTACCGGCGAGGATGCGGCCCATCTGGACCGGGTCCTCTTAGAGCTGCATGCCCTGGGGGCGCGCCTCGTGGAGATGGAGGATGTTAAAACCGGCATCGCCCCAGGCGATATGGTCGTTCCCCGCGGCTTTTACTCGACAACCAATCATCCCACTTATGTGCGCTATCAGGACACCTGGGTGGAGGTGGAGCACAACCACATGGACTGCCTGATCGTGCTGGAAGATGGCCGGGCCTTGTGCACGCCCATCGGTCACATCAAGAAGGGGGAGCGTGTGGTCATCGGCACCTCCGGGGTCAAGGTCGTGCCGCCCGAGCGTCCCCGCGAGAAGACCTTCTTCGGCTTCATGTCCAATGAGGTCAGCTCGGAGCGGCCCAGCGGAGAGCTGGTGCGCCAGTTAGCGGGCGAGATCGTGCGCACCAAAAAGGCGGGCGGAAAGATTGCCGTGGTCTGCGGGCCGGCGGTGGTGCACACGGGCGCAGCGCCCTCGCTGGCCAGGCTCATCCGGGAGGGCTACGTCGATGTGCTTTTAGCCGGAAACGCTGTGGCCGTGCACGATATCGAGCGGCAGCTCTTCGGCACCAGCCTGGGCATGAACTGCTCGGGAAATGCCATATCAGGCGGGCACCGAAATCACCTCTATGCCATCAGCGAGATCATGGCCAGCGGCTCAATTAAGAATGCCATAGCAGAAGGAAAGCTCAAAGGGGGCATCATGTACGAGGCCACCAGGAAAGGCATCACCTACATTCTGGCCGGCTCCATTCGCGACGACGGGCCGCTGCCCGAGGTCATCACGGACACGTCGAAGGCCAAGGAAGACATGGACCAGGCGCTACGCGGCGTGGACATGACCATAATGCTGGGCACCATGTTGCATTCCATTGCCGTGGGCAATTTGCTTCCCTCCTTCGTCAAGACCATCTGCGTGGACATCAATCCCTCAACTGTGACCAAGCTCATGGACCGGGGTTCGGCCCAGGCCATTGGCCTCGTCACTGATATCAGCAAAAATGGGCCGCCGTGGCTTAGCCCGGTTAAAGCGGCTGATTCGTAATCAGCAGTTCATGGGTTCGAATCCCATCGGCGGCTTTCAATTTAATTTTGGCTCTTCGCTATTTCCAGTGACTAACCTCAGGTTACTATGTTTTTCCAGTTGTTAGTTAGTCGCTCTGTGCGTCCTCTGTGAACTCTGTGAGCTCTGTGGTTGAAACGTCGTTAGCCACTGGTTATAACCAAATGGTTACGGACTACCACCACAGAGGCACAGAGCGCACGGAGGACGCACAGAGGACGCGATTATTCCATCACCCACTCGAAACAGCGGGGAACCATTGCCTTGAATACCGAAACGCTTTTCAATTCGTTTAACTAATTAAAAACGCATGATGCAAGCTGTTAGGTCCGAGGGGCATGTTATAGGCTCAAAGGTCTCCGCTGTGGAATTAGAGCAGATAAAGCAATTGGTTACTTCCGGCGTTTACCTGAATACCTCTGACTTCGTTAGGGATGCTATCAGAGACAAGTTGGCGGCTATTAAAACCATAAAATATCGCGATGTTGATTATGATACCGCCAAAAAGGAAGTCATGGGGTACTTCCAGGAAAGAGGCGAAGCTTATCCTTCCCAGATTGAAGAAGACCTGGAGCTTGATTATAAACTGATTTGCCAGATCACAGATGAGCTCAAGAGAGAGGGACGCTTGGAGGTGCTCTGATGGAGTACTACGAGGTAGGTGATTCCATACATGGCTATCGAATCAGGGCGGAAGCCCGGAAGATAAGCGACCCACATGTTATAGCGAAAACTGGAAGGCATAAGGCCCAACGCATAATCTTGACTGAGAATGCGGAAGCCATCATCGAAAGAAAACTTGGATGGATATCAGTGCAATGAAAACGCCCTGCGGGTTTTGCGGCTTGCATCCTACTCCCTTCAGGATTACGGGTTGCATCGATCTCCCGCCGCCGAAATGTCATGCTCTGCCGAAACTCCTGAGTAAAAATGCCATAGAACCATTCTCCCATGCGCGCCGCCACCTCAGGCGAGTGCAGGGAGGCCGGGCAGAAGGCCTGGAGGATGGAGGCGCTGGGGAGGCCGCGCCAGTAATCGCGAATTTAGCTCTTCGCGCCGGTGCAGCCTCTCGCTCCCATCCCTTCGTCCCTGGCAGCCAGAGCGGCGCGGCCTGGACAGATGCTGCCACAGCCCATGGCTCTTCACTATTTCCTGTGACTAACCTCAGGTTACTATGTTTTTCCAGTTGTTAGTTAGTCGCTCTGTGCGTCCTCTGTGAACTCCGTGAGCTCTGTGGTTGAAACGTCGTTAGCCACTGGTTATAACCAAATGGTTACGGACTGCCACCACCGCAGGCACAGAGCGCACGGAGGACTCAGAAAGTACACGATTATTCTATCGCCCACTCGACTGGCCGGGCCGAAGATCTTCCGAAAGATGTATCATTCTGAACTATTCATTAGTGATAATCATGGGCAATGTCATCACAGACCGCAGAGAGGCTGAGGAAGAGTTGCGTAAAGCCTTGCAAGCCGCGCAAGCCGGCAATGCCCAGTACGAGCTGGTCGTCTCGATGATATCCGATATCGTCTGGCGCTATGATGTCAATGCCAAAAGAAAGCACGTCGGCTCCTATATCTCGCCGGTTGCGGACAGGATGCTGGGCTTGCCGGATGGCACCATCGGAGACAGCTTCGAAAAATACTTTTCCTATGTCCATTCCGATGACTTGCCGGCTGTGCAGGGGACCCTTTTCGAAATGATACGAACGCTTGGAAAGGATAAAACCGCAGAATACCGTCTGCGAAAGGCCGACGGCAGCACGCTTTGGGTTCGTTCCAAGGGTTCGGCTTATTCCTACCCGGACGGCCGGGTCACCGTCTTTGGCACCACAAGCGATATCAACGAGCGCAAGCGGTCGGAGGAGTTGCTCCGCATCCAGCATAATCTCAGTTTAGCCCTCAACACCTGCCACAACTTAGACCAGGCTCTTCTCCATGTCCTGGACGCAGCCTTGCAGAATGAGGGGCTGGACTGTGGAGGCGTGTACGTGGTTGACCCGATCAGCGGTGCACTTAATTTAGCGGTTCATCGCGGGCTTTCGCCGCAGTTCGTTGAGCACACCTCTCACTTTGATTCTGATGCTCCCCAGGTGCAACGGGCAAAGACAGGCAAGCCGTTCTATGGTCGGTATGCCGATTTCCGCCAGCCGGGCATTGACGAGATCCGCGACCGGGAAGAGGTGACTGCCCTGGCAACCATTCCGGTGTTGCATAAAGGGGATTTGATCGCCCTGCTGAACATGGCCACGCATGCGAACGACGATATCCCGATACATACCCGCCAAATGCTTGAGACGCTGGCAGCGCAGATCGGCAGTATTCTAATTCGGATCCGCTCCGAGCAAGCGCTGCAGAAGAGCGAGGATCGATATAGGACCGTGATTTCGTCCGCTTACGATGGGATCATCCTCCAAGAAAGCACAGGAAGAATTCTGACCTGGAACAAGACTGCGGAAAAGGTATTTGGCATCAATGCCGAGGAGACCCTGGGTCACACCTCGACCCGCCTGGATTGGAGGACGATCCGGGAAGACGGGTCAGAGTTCCCCGGAGCTGAGCATCCATCCGTTCATACCCTTATGACCGGAGAGCCCTGCAAAAATGTGGTCATGGGGGTCAGAAATTCCGCTACGGATCAGCTTTCCTGGATTAACATCAATACAAACCCCCTCTTCAAAGAAGGGGAACTGAAACCCTATGCGGTGGTTATCTCCTTTTCGGATATTACCGAGCACATGCGGACTGAAGACGCGCTGCGGGAATCGGAGGGCCGACTGGCCCACATAATTGATTTCCTGCCCGACGCCACATTTGCAATTGACAGCGATGGACAGGTCATTGCCTGGAATCGAGCTATCGAGGAGATGACCGGCACTTCCAAGAATGAGATCATGGGCAAGAAGGGTTTTGCCTATGCCGCTCCGTTCTACGGCGATGCTCGACCCATCCTCATTGACCTGATCCTCAGGGACCAAAAGGATATTGAAAAAGAATATGACTTTGTTTTAAGAAAGGGAGATCAACTGACGGCAGAGGTCTTCGCTCCCTTGCTCTACAAAGGCAAAGGTGCTTATCTCTGGGGCTTTGCTGCGCCTCTTTACGATAGCAGTGGCAACGTGGTGGGGGCAATAGAATCCATTCGCGACATCACCGAGCGCAAGCGGGCTGATGAAGCGCTGCGGGAGAACGAAACGCGATATAAGCGAATAGTCGAGACTGCCAACGAGGGCATCATGATCATGGATGATCAATTCCGCTATGCTTTCGTGAACCAGAAGCTGGCGGACATGCTGGGTTATCAACCAGAGGAAATGCTCGGTCGGCCGGTAACCTCCTTCATTTTCGAAGAGGACCTCCCGGATCACCGGGCCAGGATGGAAATACGTGTATCCGGCGCGGGGGCGCAATATGAGCGCAGGCACCACCGCAAGGATGGAAGCTGCTGCTGGACGATAGTATCGGCAACACCGCTCAAAGATGAAGCCGGCCAGTTTGCCGGATCCTTTGCCATGCTTACCGATATAACCGAGCGCAGGCAGGCGGTGGATGCGCTGAGGGAGTCGGAGCAAGAGAAGGCGGCAATCTTGGGCGGCTTAAGGCATGTTGCTGTGGAGTACCTGGACCCTTGCATGCGTATCATCTGGGTCAATGAGGCAGTGCAAATGTCCCTCGGATTATCGATGGACGAGCTGAGGGGAAAGTACTGTTTCGAGATCCTCCAGGGCCTGAAGAAACCCTGTCCGGGATGCACGGCATTGAAAGTCAGCGAGACGGGTCACTCCCAGGAGGGAGAACTGGTGACTCCTGACGGCAAGACCTGGATATCTCGCGGCTCTCCCATCAAGGATTCCGATGGCAGTGTCCAGGGCGTAGTCCATGTGGCTATGAATATCACCGAGCGCAAGCGGACTGAACAAGAGATGCAACAAACCAATCAGGATCTGGAAATTGCCATTGAACAGTCCAATGAATTGGCCAAGCAGGCCAGGAAGGCCAACGCCGCCAAGAGCGAATTCCTGGCCAATATGAGCCACGAGATCCGTACTCCCTTGAACGGTGTCATCGGTATGACCGGATTGCTGCAGGATATGGATTTGAATGCTGAGCAGCATGAATATGCACAAATTGCCCATAAGAGCGGTGAGACACTTTTATCTCTCATCAACGACATCCTGGACTTCTCCAAGATCGAAGCCCGCAAACTGGAGCTGGAAACGCTGAACTTCGATCTGCGCTCCATGCTGAAAGATACTGCCGATCTCCTGGCCCTCGGTGCCCATGAGAAAGGGCAGGAGCTGGTCTGCCTGATAGAGCCAAAAGTTCCGTCGCTCCTCTGCGGAGATCCGGGAAGGCTGCGCCAGATTCTTGTCAACCTGGGAGGCAATGCCGTGAAGTTTACCGATAAGGGCGAGATAGTGATCCGCGTCAGCCTGGAGAGCGAAGATCGAAGAAATGCCACGCTTCGCTTCGCAGTCAGCGACACAGGCATCGGCATCCCGGCAAACCGGCAGGATATTCTCTTCTCACCTTTCACTCAGGTGGATGGCTCGACAACGCGCCAATACGGCGGAACCGGCCTGGGGCTGTCTATCTCCAAACATCTGGCGGAATTGATGGGAGGCAAGATCGGCCTGGAAAGCAATGAAGGCAACGGGTCCACCTTCTGGTTCACGGCGGTGTTTGAGAAGCAGCCGGCCGGGTCTGGATCGGCAGATGAGAAGTTTGCCAAAATTGAGGGCGAGGGAGCTATAGAGCGCTTTGCCGCGAAGCCTGCCATTTCCGAATCGTTCAAACGCAAGATACGCATCCTGGTGGCGGAAGACAATCCCGTAAACCAGAAAGTGGCACAGGCCTTGATAAGAAAGATGGGACTACAGGCTGATGTGGTGTCCAATGGTCAGGAAGCCATCAACGTGCTCCAGATGATTCCCTACGACCTGGTATTGATGGACTGCCAAATGCCCGAGATGGACGGTTTCGAGGCCACTCGCTGCATCCGCCGGCAAGGATCGAATGCCCTCAACCCGCTTATTCCCATCATTGCCATGACCGCCGCTACCATGCGAGGTGACCGGGAGAAGTGTATTCAGGCCGGGATGAGCGATTTCATTGCCAAACCGGTCCAGATAAGAGAACTGGCGGAAATGCTCGCCAGGTGGTTGGCAATAACGACGAATGACAATTTTCAGGGATAGTTTAAGAATAAAGAGATGTAATAAGTATTGCTAAGTCAATTGACAGGGTGGATAAAATTATGCGCTTGCGGGCCTTGGTAAAATTCATTGTCGGATTTATTCTGATAGCTTTTCTGGTAATGGATTCTTTGGCAGTAGAAGAAAAGACTTCGAAGCAAATTCTAATTCTTGCCTCTTACAATCCCGGCTTGAGGTGGACCGATTCCATTGGCAGCGAGATAGAAAATCAATTATCCATATTCTATCCCACCGCCGATTTCTCTTTTGAGTATATGGATACCAAGAAGCAGGCACCCACCAAGGCCCGCCTGGCCGAACTGACGGAATTATATAAAAATAAGTACATGGATCGCCATTTCGACGTGATCATCTGTTCGGATGACGATGCCTTCCAGTTCCTGCGTAGCTACAGAGATGAATTGTTTTCCGGCAGCCCGGTGGTCTTCTGCGGAGTAAACTTCTTCGAAGACAGGATGCTGGCCGGCAAGAAGGGCTTCACGGGTGTAGTGGAGGCGTTCGATCTCCCCGGCACCCTTTCTCTGATGCAAAGCCTGCATCCGAATACAAAGCAAATCGTTATTGTTAATGACCGGACCGCCACCGGCAAGGCCAACCAAGAGGTCGTGAACCAGACCCTTCCTAATTTTAGCACAAATATCAGTTTCGCCATCTGGGATAACATGACGGTAGAGGAGCTGCAACGGAATGCATCTGCTCTGTCGGAGGGCAGTTTGATCCTTCTCTTGAATTACAATCGCGACCGAGTGGGAAGAGTCCTGACTCATGAGGAGAGCGCATGGCTTCTTCGAAGCTCGAGCTCTGTTCCAATTTATGGCACACGGGACGTCTACATGGGCTTTGGTGTGCTTGGCGGAGTGATTACCAGCGGTCCGGTGCAAGGCAGCCTGACCGCAAACCTCGCTCAACGCATTCTGCGGGGCGAATCTGTGGACGGAATACCGGTAGTAAAAACGCTCCCCAGCATTTATATGTTCGATATGATTGAACTGCGACGCTTCAATATTAGTCTCTTAGTTGTTCCGCCGCAGAGCTTATTCGTTAATCAGCCGTTTCAACATGGCAGCGATTTCGCCGGCAAAAACCTCAGCGGCTTGGATCTGGCTGGAGTTAATCTAACCCGCTCGCAGATGCAAAATTCCAATCTGGAAATGACGAACCTCAGCAGATCATTGCTCGAAGGATCGGAATTAGGCAATGCCCGGCTGGTCAGAACCAACTTCCGAGGCGCAACTATGGATGAGACTGATTTAGATGGATCTGATCTATCTTTTGCTGATCTATCTGGTGCTATTCTTGTCGGGTCCGACATTACCGGCTCGAATCTGACCGGTGCGGACCTGCGAGGAGCAGACCTGGGCCAGGCTCGTTTGCCAAACGCTATTCTGGTGGGAGCAAATCTGGATAAGGCAAACTTGACATCTGTCGATCTTCAAAGTGCAGATCTTACCGGTGCCTCCTTATTTAAAGCCTATTTAAGGCGGACTTGCTTACACAATTCGCGACTAATGCAAGCCAACCTCTCCGAAGCAGATCTTGTCGGAACCAATCTGATGGCTTCGGACATGACTGGAGCAAATCTCTTTAAATCCAACCTGGAAGAAGCCAGGATGTCTGGTGCAATACTAGTAGATGCAAACCTAAGCGATGTCGATCTTATGGCCGCCAATCTCAGCGCCTCAAATCTGACGGGGGCAAATCTAGCCAATGCCTACATGAGGCGGGTCATGCTGAAGGATGCGTTCCTGAATGGTGCCAATCTGTCAGGGGCAGACCTGGTTGGGGCTAATATGATTGATGCAGATCTATCTGGTGCAGATCTTACCGGTGCAGATTTCTCGGAGAGCCGCTGTCATGGCGCAAAGTTCGTCGGCTCCCGGTTAATTAATTCCCGGATTGGGTTTGCCAACCTGACTGATGCAAATCTCAGCACGGCGAACCTCTCTGGATCGTATCTTGCTTCCTCTGGTTTGGAAGGCTCTGATCTCTTCAAAGCTAACCTCTCAGGGGCAAATCTCGAAATTGCCTATATGCACCGAGTCAGGCTTGTTGAGGCCGACCTATCAAGCGCCAGTTTGCGCGGAGCGCACCTGGAAGATTCCGATCTATCGAACTCTAATTTTGAATACGCCGATCTTACCGGTGCATTGCTAAGCGGGTGCAATCTGACTGGCGCCAATCTGAATGGAGCCAGGCTTCTTGGTGCTGATCTTAGCCTTGCTATCCTGGAAGGTGCATATATGACCCGAGCTAACATGATGAGTGCCAAAATGAGTTGGGTGGATCTAAGCGGCAGCAGTATAACAAATTGCCAGTTCACCAGAGCGGAACTCTTTGGTGCCAACCTGAGCAATTCCGACCTGACAGGCTCGGACTTTACCCGAGCATATTTGGTGAGAACTAATCTATCAGGTTGCACTCTGAAGGGCGCTACCTTGGATTACGCTGACCTTAGCAGCGCAAACCTGAGAAATGCCCATCTGAGCCAGGCAAGAATTGCTAACTTATTCCTTAATGACGCCGACCTCTCTGGCGCGGACCTCAAAGGATCTTACATGTATGGCATGACACTTGAAGGGACTCTTTGGCGCAAGGCGAACTTGAGATCTTCTAACATAATTCTGCTGAACTTCTTGGATGCAAACTTCAGCGGTGCAGATCTGAGGAATGCCCGTTTTGCCCAGACCTATTTTAATAACACAAACTTCTCGGGCGCGGATCTGAGCGGAGTCATCTTTGACACTTGTGCCTTTGAAAACGCTGATTTCACGGGCGCAGATCTGCAGGGCATCAAGTACGATTCCATAGCGCTTGGTTTTTTCGCGCTGTCCAAGCTGGATGGAGCCAGGATGAGTGCAAATCTGCAAAAGGATCTGGAAAAATTGCGGTCAGGGGAGATGACCTGACCCTGACCTTCTCTCCTCACCCACGAGACCGTCCCGGACTCCGCTAAAGGCTAACTCGACTCCAGCAAAAGGTTAAAATCTAAATAAGTTAATTATAATTCATGCACATTGCCTTCCTAATCCTGGTCATTTCACTATTATTAAGTGCTGCTGCTGCCGAAGATAGATCGGATCTCTCCGGGGCTGACCTTTGTGGTTCGAATCTGAGTCATTCCAGCCTCAACCAATCAGACCTCTCAGGCACAGACCTTTCCGGAGCCGATCTGCGAGAGGCTCATTTGATCTCTGCTTGGCTCATAAATTCCAATTTAACGGGTGCAGACCTGTCTGGTGCCGACCTGGTAGTTGCCATAATGTCAGGAGCCAGGCTGGTAGGAGCAAAGCTGGATAACACCAATCTGATGTCCTGCGATCTCAGCGGTGCTGACCTTTACAGGGTGTCCTTGACCAGTGCCTACTTGAGAGGGGTTACGCTCAGAAATGCGTCACTCATTGAGGCTAACCTCTGTGGTGCTGACCTCATTACAGTAAACCTGATTGATGCGGATCTATCAGGAGCAGACCTTCGAGGATCTGATCTCTCCGAGGCACGGATGCACGGAGCAGAGTTTATCGGCTCCAATATTTCCAAGTCAACTCTGACTTTTGCTAACCTGACTCACGCCAATCTAAGTAGGTCAGATCTTTCCGGTTCGGTCATTGATAGAGTTTCTTTTTCGAATGCTGATCTATCCTACGCCAATCTTACCGATGCTAATCTGGATGCCGCAGAGATGATCGAGGCGAAGCTCGTGGAAGCGAAACTGAATCGAGTAGCTGCCGAGGAAATCTGTATTAAAGAAGCAGACCTGACCAGAGCAGATCTCTCGGATGCAGTTCTTTACGGCGCAGAAATTCAAGATGCGAGGCTTGTTGAGGCCAATCTGAGTGGGGCATTCCTTACAGGAGCGAACCTGATCGGTGCCGACTTTTCCGGGGCGAACCTCACGGGAGCTGAGATCTCTGAGGCACGTGGCCACGGGGCGAAGTTCATAGGTTCAAAAATGAGCAAATCCAGGCTGATCTATAGCAATCTGACCGACGCCAATCTTCATGGTGCTGACCTCTCAGATTCAATGATAATCTCATCCGGTCTAATTAACGCCGACCTATCTTATGCCAATCTGAGCAACGCTAATCTGATGAACGTCTTTATGACCCATGCCAATCTTTCCTATGCCGTTTTGGCCGGCGCAAATTTGGAAAGCGCACAAATAAGCGATTCAAACCTATCTAATGCCGATCTTCAAAGAGCTGATCTGGCCTACGCCTTGCTGGAGAAAGCTAACCTTAGGGGGGCTGATCTTAAAGATGCCAGGTTCGTGGGTGCAGATCTATCTATGGCAATAATAAAAGAGGCAACTTGGAATAGGGCTAATTTGCTGGGAGCAAAACTCAACTGGGCAGACCTTAGCCTTGGCAATTTGAGGAACTGCCAGTTCGCCAGAGCAGAACTCTTTGGAGCCAACCTGAGCTGGTCCGACCTGACCGGTTCAGACTTCTCCAGGGCTTACCTGCCCAGGGCAAAACTAACGGGATCCAACCTGAGAGAGACACGCCTGGACCAGGCAGACTTCACAGGTGCCGATCTGTCTGAGGCGAATCTGGCCGGGGTCAAGCTCACTGAAACAACCCTGAATGATGCCAACTTAACCGGGGCGGATCTGACCGGAGCGACCTTTGAAGGCTGCATCCTGAAGGGCACGATCATGCATAAAGCGAAGTTGAGATCGGCAGAATTTGCCGGGGTGAAGTTAACCGATGTGGATCTAAGTTTTGCCGATCTGCGAAACTCCAAAGCTATTAACACATTTATGGAAAACGTGAACCTCTCAGGAGCCGATCTGGGGGGTGCCAATTTGACCACGTTAGGACTTTCGGCGGTGGACTTTAAGGGAGGCAATCTGGAAGACATCAAATATGACGAAGCTACTCTCATGATGCTCACCAATTCCAATCTTATGGAGACAAAAATCAGCCCTGATCTGCAAAGGGACATTGAAAAATTTCGGTCAGGACGAGGCTTCTGACCCTTATTTTAAGTGAGGAGCAATGGCTATGAAGAGACCGGGCGCAATTTGCCTGATGACAGCACTAATTTGTGTGGCACTGGCATTTGCCATCCCTGCATCAGGGGCATCGGATGATTATTCTGCGCTTATGAAGCTGATCGCGGACAATGAGGATAGCCGCATGAATGCTATGGATCTGGCCTTCCTCCTCGCCACCCACAACTTCGATGCCACACCAGAGGATGGCTACGTCATCGTGAAGCTGGAGGGCATGATTTACAGCCTCTCTCCCAACGGAGAAAAGCCGGGATTGGCCGAGGTAACGACCATAAGCAATGCGCAAAAGGATATTGAAAAAATGAGGTCAGGATGACATCTGGGCGGCCATCTGGGGAAAGGTGTTCTACAACTGAAGAAGAAAGCTTTTTCACCCATCCCTGACTATTATTGCCAGGAGTGTGAAATTATTGGCAGGGAGTGAGAGGATGCAAGAGCTGACCGACATACTGAAAACCATAACAGGAGAGATGCAAAAGGCCCTATCCGCCAGGACTGCCGTGGGCGATCCGGTCACCGTGGATGGCAAGACCGTCATCCCCCTCATGAGCGTGGGCATGGGCTTTGGTGCAGGTTCCAGCTTTGGAAAGGATGATAATCCGGGCGGAGGCGGCGGCGCACTCGGCATGAAGCCCGTAGCCGTAATAATAATCGACCAGGATGGTGTGCGAGTGGAGCGGTTGAAGGAGCCCCAACATACTTTAATAGAGCACATGGCAGAGGCCGTGCCCAAGCTGCTGGAGGGCATCTCCCGCAAGAAAGAGACGCATGTGCCGATTAAGGGCGATGATGAGCGGTCCAAAAATGCACAAATGGGACCCAGTTGACTATCAGAAGAGCTCCTCTGCCCAGTACAACTGGGCTATGGCTCTAATTGCCGGGCTGAAGCTCGACGGCGATGAACGAATCCTCGATATCGGATGTGGAGACGGCAGGATCACTGCCAACCCATCCGGCCTGGTGCAGAGTGGCCGCGTCCTGGGAATAGATCTCTCCCCGGATATGATCCGCTTTGCAGTCGGCCAGCACGGCAATCATTCCCATCTCTCCTTTCAGGTGGGCGATGCCTCCGAGCTGCACTTTGCCGGGGAATTTGATCTGGTGGTGTCCTTTGCCTGCCTGCACTGGGTAAAGGATCATTTGCCCGTTCTGAAAGCCGTTCGCCGGAGCCTGGTGCCTGGCGGTCGCTTCCTCATGCAGTGCGGGGGGAGGGGAAACGCCGCACGGATCCTGGATCTTACCGGCGATCTTGCCGCCAGCCTGTCGTGGAAGGAGTACTTCACCGGCTTTTCCTTTCCCTACCACTTCTACGGGCCGGATGAGTACAGGGTCTGGCTGGCAGAGGCGGGCTTGCGGCCCAAAAGGGCGGAGCTGGTTGCCAAGGATATGATCCATCAGGGTCAAGAGGGCCTGGAGGGCATCATCAGGAATACCTGGCTGCCCTATACAGAGAGGCTGCCCGTCCATCTGCGGGACGAGTTCGTAAAGGAGATCGCCGATAGGTATCTGGAGAGGTATCCTCTGGATGGGAAAGGCCAGGCTCACGTTCAGATGATGCGCCTGGAAGTGGAGGCAGAAAAGCCGCGCTGATTTTCAGCTAAATATTTAAAGATGTAGTTTGCATTATCTCTTATGGATCTGTCCATGCTGCTCCTCGTCCTGCTGGCTGTATTCGTAGTAATCGTATTCTATTTTGTTACTATATACAACCGTCTGCAAAGCCTGAGAAATGGTGCATCTGCCACCCTATCTCAGATTCGTGTGGCTATGAAGAAGAGGCTGGACATGGTAGAGCAGCTTGTGGACATGGTGAAAAGCTATGCCCATTTCGAGAAGGAGACGCTGGAAAAGATCACCAGCATGCGAACAGGCCTTATGAGCGCAGATCCAAGAGACATCCGCAAGATCAATAGTGACAGCTTGAGCCTGCTCTCCGACATCAGGGCTGTGGCGGAGAGCTATCCCGCCCTCAAGACCTCGGATACCGTTATCAATACCATGAATGCCATTCGCGATGTGGAGGATGAGATCTCCCGGCACAGGTACACTTACAACAATATCATCCAGGAACTGAATACCATGATCGATACCCTGCCCTCCAGCTTCATCGCCTCCAGAGCCCGGCTGACCAAGCAGGAGTACCTCAGCTTCGAGGAGGATGAGCTGCGCCGGTCAGGCTATCTGGGCAGCGATGAGATCGAGCCGCGCCGACCGGAGACGGGATGGAAATGAATGGGTGAAGAGCGTCAAGCTGCGGTCTTGGTCAGCCTGGTCTTCCTGGTAGGTCTTGTCGGGCTCTTCTTAACCGGGGGCCTTCCTGGAATGGGGGGATCGTTTGCTCCCGGCATCAGCCTGGGAGATGTTTACGTGGACAGTTACAGGGCCGATATTTATTTGAACGGGACCCTGGCCGAACAGTTCATGTATGATATCGGTGCCTCGGAAAAATACAAAATGCTCTATCGTTCCTGGAAAATGCCGCTATCCGAGCAAAGTCCGAATTCCCCTTATATATCCTTGCTCAATGTATCTGCCCCGCGGGGCACAGTGCCTTACATGAAAGACCAGGCCGGCAATGTGACCGTTCTCTCAGCTCAGGGGATAGGATATGCCGAGCGAATCGCCGATTTGGCCGGGATTAATGAGGCGGGATGCCTGCAGCCGCAGATGTTTTCCGCGGGAAAGTACCGAATCGATTATCTTTTCCGCATTCATCCCTTCCTGGAGTGCGACCAGGAATTTTGCCACTGGAATCTAAGGCTGGCAGATGATCACCTTCCTTACCGGCAGATCACCGTCTATATCCATGATCCCGACGATCTGCTGGTCTCGCTCTTCCCCCATCCGGAGATGGACTTCCGTCGGGAGGGCGATGCCTGGGTAATCACCGGCAGCAGCCCGAAGGATAAGATGATCGAACTGGAGATGCTTCTTCGGTCCGAGGCCTCTCGCCATCTCGATGGTTTCCCAAGGCAGGTGCAGGATGTAAAGGGCAAGACCCTTTCTGTCCAGGGGTCGGACTATAACCTGCTCTTGCCCCTTCAGGCATTGATCCTTCTCTTTCCCTTTGCTCTTTTGGCTGTCTACTACCGATTCGGGCGAGAGAAGCGCTATATCGTTCCCAAGACTTTGAGCTATGTTCCCTCCAAGAGAAAGCCCTGGCTGGTAAACCTGGTCTTTAAGGGCGACGCCTTTGACTTCGATAAGGATGGCTTTTATGCTACACTTCTTGATCTGCACCGGCGTAATGTCGTAGAGATAGACTCCGTGACCGGCACAAGAGTGAAGTTATTGACGCCTGAGGAAATGGGCGAGGACGACTACGAGCAGAAGGTTTTGAATTTCTTGATGAGCAACTCCATCAAAGGAGTCTTCAATGCTCGAGCCTTTGAGGACAACATAAAAAACCTGCAGAAATCTCGAGATACAGCCCGGCTGCAAGAGATGCACAAGGCGATGGATGGTCTCCTCAGGTATACAAATCATGATGCAGCCTGCGAATTTGTAGTGGGAAGAAGCCTGCGGTGCTTTGGAGGTATTAATTTCCGGCCAAAGGATCTGATTGCCGTCTTCTATGTCGCTTTATTCATTTTTGCCTCTTTAGGCGGATTTGGCATCCTGTCCCATCCATTGACTGCACCTCTCCTCATCCTGCTGGTCCAGTCCTCTGTAGTGGCCTTTGCCCCCTCCGCCCTTTTGGGACGGTGGAAGCAGGACTACTACAAGGAGAAGCTGGAGTGGGATGCCTTCCGGGATTTTTTGTCCGACTTTGCCATGATAAAAAAGTATGCACCCGAGGATCTGGCTCTCTGGAAGGAATGGCTGGTCTACGGCACTGCCATGGGGGTGGGTGATAAAGTGATAGAAGCCATGGCCGACCTGAACATTCACATTCCAGAGGCATTAGCCGTGCAGAGCATGCATATCTACTTCAGCCATGCCTACTCCTCCAGCAGTCCCCAATCGAGCGGCTCAAGCGGGGGCGGCTTTGGCGGAGGAGGAGGTGGTGGCGGTGGCGGCGGAGGAGCAAGGTGATGCTAGTATAAAATGTACCGTATGGGAGAGTTGGCGATATAGTATTGCGTAATCAGATGGGAAGGATGGGCGGTGGCGATCGGGGGGCATGATGTGGATGGCCTAGATTCTCCCGAGGCCATTATTTTAAAATGAATACCCCGCAGCTTGCTGCGCGTGGGTGCGCCGCCGCCGTTTCACATAATATTTTTCTAGTTGAAATTACCTCTTTTCAGGGACTTTATGGATATCCACCATCGACTTAGCAACTTTTAATGCGATGCTACTGCCAGGTAATAATAGATTGGCCGCATCCGCTCCTACGTCGAAAATAAGGTCGCGAGTTATCATCTTCTCGAACTGCTGGCGCAATGTTACACCGCCAGAGGTCATCTCTCCAGTGAGACCATCGAATTCGGCTACGGTAGTCTTGCTCTTAGCCTCCCATTTATACTCAAAAGCGTAGACAGGCCGAAAATAGAGGTCTACGATGCTGATATTTGCTTTTTCCTCGTGAATTGTATCTGCTTGGATTGGTCGCAGCATAGAAGCTAATACCTGACGTACTGCAGCGCTTGCACGCATTTCTGGCATCACAACGATGCTTCCATCAGTTGATATTTTGTCTATATCGATCACAGCCTCCTTTTCAAAACGCAAATATTTCTCCCACCTTTGTTCTTGTCCACGCACGGCGTCAAAGATGACTTCAGTACCGGATTCTTCTAAACAGTGTTCGGTTCCCGTAATCGCAAACTGTCGTGGTTGTGCCGCAATTGTATAATCTTTCCCATCGACCGTTACACGTTGTACCTCGGGAGCAAGTACAGGGACATTATAGGAGCGTGTGCGGTCGTACTCGTAGCGCACGTTGCAGGCTATATGCCAGAATGGCTCATAACGAAACTCGCTGTAGTTGATTTTAACGTCCTCAGACTTAGGGCGAGAGAAAAGCCCGGTCAGACCGCTGCCGAAGACAGAGGCTTTTTTGTCCCATGCCTTCTCCCGCGCGTCATCCATACTAAGTTTTGGCAGTAGGCGGAAAACTTGTTCTTTGCCAAATGTGATATCCATACTACACCCTCAAATTCGATTCATGATGAAGGTTCCATAGGTTATTTGTTATTATAAAAGCTTCGAGTTGTCTGGGTGTGCCCATCATTGGCCGCCGCAGGATCTCCCAGAGCGAGAGAAGCGAGGCAGCGACACACTCCCGGCCAGCAGCATTTTCGTGCATGATTACCTCGCTTCGCGAGGTCTTGCCCAAGCGCCCGCAAAAGCAAGGTTCGACGGCTGGGCAGATTCAATGGCTGCGCGCAGGGTAGCCGTAGGGCCGCAGCCTTGATCGGCCCTAATCCCGGCGGGCGCTCTGGCCTCGCGGGGCAGAGGACCGGGCGAAGATGCCCGTTCTGGGGTCAAGGCCGGGCGGTGCGATGGGAGCGCCCTGCGGGATCTGGCGGCTTCCTGGCCTGCGCCCTCTCAGGATTACTGCGCGGCATCGATCTCCCGCCGCCGGGTGTCGGGCTCTCGCGGTACTGCTGCCTCAGGCTCCGAGAGTTGCGCAGTAGATGGTTGCTGGGAGCCTCTCTCGAACCCTACATTAATCGCGATGGTCGCGGCTGCCGCGCTTTGATAGCCTGGGCACGATCCGGTATCGCATTAGTCCATTTTATCTACCTTTTTATTATTCTATTTCCAGTGGAGACCAGTAAGGGGAGAAGTGCCTGTATCCGCCGACTCAATTTTGACCCCCTCCAGAAGGAAAGCCTCCTCCCTCCTGGTATGCTCGATTCAGTACCTGTACAAACTACCACGCCACAGAGGGCAGGTAGATTAGACGTTGGCGGCCTTTAAGTAGGGTGGTAGAGGCCAACAAACATATCTTCGTTAAGCACTTTCTCGGACTTATGAGATCGATGACATCATCATCACAATGTCAGCAGACAGCAGAAGATTGGTTCAACAAAAGCGTTGCTCTCTTTAGCCAGGGCAAATACGATGAGGCCATCAAATGTTACGATCAGGCAATCAGGCTAGATCCAAACGATGTTGCGGCCCGGTACAACAAAGGTGTTGCTCTCGATGCATTGGGCAAGACAACAGAAGCTAATGCGGCCTTCACCGAGGCCAAAGAGCTGGGGTATAGCGGATAGGGACGAAATGTCTACCTGGTGAGCACCGGGAAGATGGATGCCGGAAAGTGGCCGCCGGGATGGAAGACCTGGGCAGGTCTGGAGTAGAACTCCCCCGGCGGCTAGGGTGGTCTTATCCTTCAGTGAGATAACTTTTCTCATGGCCTGAGTACCAAGAAGCTTTCCAAAAAACGGCCCGCAAGCCGAAAACGAGGTCATGGCGAGCTTACTGGTAATCGTAGGCTATGCCAGCTATGGCAATGCCTATAGATGTTGGTTCTGAACATGAGATTACATGCGGGGATGAGAATCCCGCACGCTTCAGCGCAATTATTCAGGAGCCCATCCATAAACTATTTCAGATTAACAATCAATAGGGATAATAGAGGTGTAAAAATGAAATTTGGGTTTGTTCCCATTTTGGTCGCGTTGAATGTGCTTTGTATATCTGCTATGGGGCAGGGCAGCGAAAATCCCTTTGGCTCAGCAACCACGAACACCATCTCTCTAAAAGGAGATATCTACTACCTGCCAGAGGGTGCCTCGTCCCTTCCTGACTTTTCTAGCCTTACCCCAGTTGGAAGCATATACACAAAGGTCCTGGATATCCCAACGCGATCATTCACTTCAGGTTTTCCTGGAGTTACCGATAGGTTTGAGTGGTTTGCCATCAGATACACTGGCACCTTCACTATTGATACAGAAGGGGACTATGCCTTCAGGCTGGCCTCCGATGACGGCTCCCGACTTTTCATAGATGAGAAAAAGATAATAGACAACGATGGGGAGCATCCGACAAGAAGCGTAGCTGGCAGCACCTATCTCACTCAAGGTCAGCATCAGATCGAAGTGGATTACTACCAAGGACCTAGAGAAGAGATTGCACTGCAGCTCTTCTGGACCACACCAGGTGGATCTGAGGAGATATCCAAGCCTACCTTTGTGCCCAGACCACCGGAGAGCGGAGATGGCACAGGGCCGTCTCAAGGTACGGAGCCACCTCAGGATACAGGTCCATCTGCCTCTGGATGCACATGGTGCCCAGATGACTTGACAGGTCTGGACCTAACAGGGACTTGGAGTTGCGATGATGGGGGGACCTATTACATCACGCAGCAGGGGCACATTATCTGGTGGAGCGGAGAGAAATCGACTACAGAACCTGCATGGTCCAATGTTGCCCATGGAATCCTCAGTAATTGCGTGCTAACTCTAGAGTACTCAGATGTTCCAAAGGGCAGTGCTACAGGATT
>JAPKYC010000192.1 GCA_026394505.1 Methanothrix sp. | reverse complement strand
ATCGATCTCCTCTTTGAGTTTAGCAAGGTTTATCATCTTGACTTCGGAGAGAGAGGACGAGTTATGGAAGTTCCTAAAAAAATAAGAGATATAGAAGCAAAGCTTGGAATGAGTATATTCCCTACACAAGGAAGTTAAGGTATAATGTAATTTAAGGATTTTTTAATCTATTACATGCAAAAGTTATTAATAGAATAGAGGTATCTTTTTAGCAGGGGATAGAATGTGGATGGAGGAGAACGATCATGAGTTTTTGCGCGCGCTTCATGAAGAAAAAATAAGAACGCAAAATGAGCGCGCACAGCTAATCACCATGAAGCTGGCCTTTATTACCGTCCTTTTCGGGCTCAGCTCCGTCAATATGGGAATTGGAATTGATATCGCTGACATATTCTGGTTGCTTTACTTTGTTCCTCTTGTGGCCATAAGCTACGATCTCTATATCATGTCCGCTGACTCTCGGATCAAGCGCGTAGGAATCTTTCTGGGCAGAAATCCAGTCTCTTTGGCCGGCAAGGCGGAAAGGGAATGGGAGCGCTTTTGCACCTCTTATCGGGATGGTATGGCACCTTCCGCCAATTTGTTCTTCTCCACCATAGTAACCTTAGGCGCAGCGGCCTTCATCCACACTCAGGGTGGCTGGAGCGATGGATTTATGCGACTTTGGTTTGCCGTCTGGCTGGTCTTCTCTCAGACGGCCATCATCGTTCTGTGGATGAGGCATCAGATGCTCATTAAGAACATCGGCGACTACGAGCCTTTTGAAAGAGAGAGACGAGCAGGTCAATGAACTGATGTGTCTTTTTTCGCTTCCTTTGAGATTCATAATCCCTCATATGCCCTAATCAATTATCGTGATAAGGAAACCTTAATTAAAGCCTATGATCAAGATGAAGTTTCTAATGACAATTAAGGAAAAGGAGATCAAGAGAGCTGTAAAAGAAGGCTATGCCCGAATTGCAAAACAGGCTACGTCTTATTATTCGTCTCGAAGCTGCTCTGGCTGCGCCGATATTCCTGAAGAGATTAGCAAGAGGATGGGCTACAGCGAAGAGGAGATCTCGGCCGCTCCCCCGGAATCAAACCTGGGACTTGGCTGCGGCAACCCCGTTGCCCTGGCGTCTCTGAGGGTTGGGGAGACTGTTTTGGACATGGGCGCGGGAGCGGGATTTGATTGCTTCCTGGCCTCCTCTCGAGTGGGTGACTCGGGAAAGATCATCGGCGTGGATATCACGTCGGAGATGGTCGATCGCGCCAGGGCCAACGCCCGCAAAGGCGGATACGCCAATATTGACTTTCGCCAGGGGGACCTGGAGAACATGCCAGTGGCGGACAGCTATGTGGATGTGGTCATCTCCAACTGCGTCATCAATCTCATTCCCAACAAGATGATGGTCTTCAAAGAGGCCTTCCGGGTGCTCAAGCCCGGCGGAAGGCTGGCGGTCTCGGATGTGGTTTTGACCAAAGAGCTGCCGGAGTTCGTGAAAAGGTCCAGCAAAGCCTACATCGGCTGCCTGGCCGGGGCTATCATGAGGGACGAGTATCTGCAGATCATAAGAAGTGCGGGCTTTTCCGAGGTTAATGTGGTGGCCGAGTCGAGCTTTCCCGTAGAATCGCTTCTTTGTGAGACAACCGGATCGGCAGTGATTGAGATGCCCAGGATCTCCGCAGAGCAGCAGAAGGAAGTGGCCGATTCGGTCTTGAGCATAAAGGTCAGTGCCGTCAAGCCCGGATGTTTTCGATGAAGATCACCTTTCTGGCAATTGTCATAGCAGCATTAGCCATGACCCCATGGGCAGAGGGAGGCTGTTCTGTGGGAGGTTGCGGCGGAGGCGATGATTCCTGGGCGGCATCGGCTCAGTCCTTCATGAACTCGGATGTCCCCCTTGTGGGCGTAACCGCAAATCAGAACACAAACAGCTTTAACTCCGGCAGCTTCAGGGCAGGCCAGTCGGCGGGCGGAGCTGTGAACAAAACCGTCAACAGCACAATTCCAGGCTCAGCTGCAATCGTCAGCGAGGTGTATGTAGCGCCCGGCAGCAGGGCCGATCTATTCCCGGCTCCCGGTATGCTCAAGTCCCTGGATGCCATCTCGGAGAAGGATGTGGTGCTGGATGTATCGAGCCGCCGATCCCCCGGCGAAGCTCACATCAGAGGTGCCCTTCACATTCCCGCTAAGAGCTTTTTTTATGAGAATGGAACACTGCGTAGTGTTTCGGAACTGGCCGAGATTTTAGGCGGGGCGGGAATTTCCCATCAGGATGCGGTGATGGTCTACAGTGACTCCTTCAGCTCCGGAGAGGCGACGGCAGTCCTTTGCATGCTGCGCTACCTGGGGCATGAGGATGCGAGAGCCCTGGATGGCGGACTGGACAACTGGATCGCGGCGAGTTTGCCCATGGAGACAAAGGAGAATGTGCGTCCCTCTGTCAGTTATGCTGTGCGCCAGCAGGCAGAGCTTTTAGCCGATTATGATTTTGTCAAGTCCGGTCAGGCCCAGATGGTGGATGCCAGGAGTTTTCAGGACTATGGCAAGGCCAGAATTTCAAATGCCACCTTCATCAGCCCGGAAAATGTGCTGGAAGAGGGCAGGCTGAAGGGGGGAGCGGGGCTTAAGGATATATTCGCCAGATTGAACGCGAGCCGGACGACGGTGGTTTACTCAGACGATATTTATGAGGCTTCTGTAGTCTGGTACGCTCTGCAGCTCATGGGATTCGACAGCAGGATTTACACCTGGCAGGACTGGCTGGAGCATGAGGAGGAGAAAAGGTCTAGAGAATAGATTGCTATGAACGAAGCCAATGCAAAGCATAGCCAAAAGATCTATTTCGCATCCCTTGCCATTCTCTCCTTTGAATGCCCGACCCCCCTCCCGCCACCTCGCCCGTCTCCCCCGAAGACGCCGCCCTCCTCGCCCTCTTCGACGCAATCGTGCGGGACTGGTGGCTTTCCTCTTTTAGCTTCGCCGAAGGCCTCTTCACTCCGCCCCAGCGCCTGGGCGTGCCCCTCATCGCGCAGGGCAAGAATGTGCTCATCTGCTCGCCCACCGGCTCGGGCAAGACCCTTTCCGCCTTCATCTCCATCATCAACCAGCTCTTCATCATGGCTGCAAAAAGCGAGCTGGAAAACATGGTCTACTGCCTTTACATCTCTCCTCTCAAATCTCTGGCCAATGATATTCACAAGAACCTGGAGCGGCCCCTGCAGGAGATGCAGGCCCTGGCCGAGGAGCGAGGGCAGAAGGTGCAGGAGATCAGGCACGCCATCCGGCATGGAGACGTCTCTGCCCAGGAAAAGGCCCGCATGCTGAGGAGGACTCCGCACATCCTCAACACCACTCCTGAGTCCCTGGCCATCCTTCTCAGCTCGCCGCGCTTTCGGGAGAAGCTCATGACGGTGCGCTGGGTCATCGTGGACGAGATCCACTCCCTGGCTGCCTCCAAGCGGGGCGTGCACCTTTCCCTCAGCCTGGAGAGGCTGGAGGAGCTGAAAAGAGAGCTGCAGGAAGGAGAACTGCGCTCTTTTGTCGATCCCGCCTCAGGAAGCTTCGTTCGTATCGGCTGCTCGGCCACTGTGGAGCCGCTGCCAGAGGTGGCCGACTTTCTGGCTGGAAACTATCGGCCGGTGCAGGTGGTGGACTGCCGCTTCTCCCGCCGCAACGACCTGCGCCTGCTCTGTCCGGTGCCCGATCTGATCCTAGCCGACCCAAAGGAGCTGGCTGAGCGGCTCTACGAGCTCTTGCACCGCCACATCCAGGAGCACAGGAGCACTCTCATCTTCACCAACAGCCGCAATGGAGCGGAGCGAACGCTATTCAACCTCAAGCAGCGCTTCCCTCTGTTTTACGATGCCGAGAACTCCGCCTGTCACCACGGCTCCATGGGCCGGGAGGGAAGGCTGGACACGGAGAGTCGTCTCAAGCTGGGGCTGCTCAAAGTCGTCTGCTCCTCCACCTCCCTGGAGCTGGGCATCGACATGCCCTACATTGATCTGGTCTTGCAGATCGGCTCGCCCAAGTCCGTGGCCGCCCTTTTGCAGCGCTTCGGCAGAGGGGGCCACAGCCTAGACAGGGCCGTAAAAGGCAGGATAATTGTTCTGGAGAGAGAGGAGCTGATGGAATGCGCCGTGATGCTGGAGAGGGCAAAAGCTGGCGATGTGGACAGAATTCACATTCCCCGTAATGCCCTGGACGCCCTCTGTCAACACCTGCTTGGAATGGTGCTGGAGAGGGATTGGACTGTGGACGAAGTGCTGCGCGTGGTGCATAGATCCTACTGCTACACCAGCCTTTGCGAGGAGGAGCTGATGAGCGCTGTGCTTTATCTCTCAGGAGCCCACGCAGGCATGCAGGAGAGACGCATCTACCCCAAGATCCGCTATGATCCGGACACGAAAAGGATAACAAGGCTGGGCGGCAGCTCTCGCATGATCTACTACACCAACTCGGGCATGATACCGGACCAGTTCACCTGCGATGTGCTCACCCGGGAGGGGCGCTTCGTGGGAAGGCTGGATGAGAAATACATGGAAAAACTGGATCGTGGAGACGTCTTTTCCATCGGCGGTGGGGCCTATTCCTTCTGCTACCGGCGGGGTGGCAAGATCTACGTTGACCCCGCGGCAGGCAGGCCCAATATCCCCACCTGGTCCTCGGAGAGGCTGCCTTTATCCTTTGACCTGGCCAGGAGCATTCTCTCCTTTAAAAGCGACGTGCTCTGGATGATGAATGATAGTAGCAGAGCCATCGTCCGCTGGCTGCAGAGCCAGTACCCCGTTGACGAGAACAGCGCCCGCTCCATCTGCGAGATCTTCCGCCAGCAGATCGGCTTTCTGGGAGAGGATGCGGTTCCCACCAACCATAGAATAGTGGTGCAGGAGTGCCTCGATCGGGAGAGCGGCCGCAGGATATACTATTTTCTCACCGGCAACGGCCTGCGTTTCAACGAGGGGCTAGCCCGCATGGTAGCTTACCTCCTCTCCCGGCAGCGGATGAGCGACATCTGCATCACCACCTCAGATTCGGGATTTGTGCTCTCCCTTCCCATCTCCGGCAAGGTGAATCTGCCGGCCATCATTGGCTCCATCCGGGAGGAGAACTGCGAGCAGCTTCTCTACCGATCCTTGCAGAACACGAGCCTCTTGAAGAGCGTCTTTCGCATCAACGCCACCCGCTCCTTCATGATCCTGAAGAGCTACAAAGGACGGCAGAAGAGCGCCCGGCACCAGCAACTGGACGCAGACATGCTCATCGGCTTTGCCGGCAAGCTGGATGAGTTTGCCGTGCTGCGGGAGAGCTTTCGGGAGATCATCGAGGATAGATTTGAGGTGGAAAATATCAAGGAGGTGCTGCGGGGCCTGGCCTCTGGGGAGATCGAAGTGGTCATGAAAAGGGAGGCGACGCCGTGCCCCATGGCCTTCGGGCTGGCGACGGCTGGTGCAGGCGAGGAGGGGCGGGAGAGGATGAGGGAAATGGAAAGAAGGGTGCTGGAGAAGATGGAAGAAGATGGCAAAGGCGAAAGGGCAAGCGAAGATGTCGAAGACACAATCTCGAAATATCCACGATTTGCGCCTACCTGACCTTGCAAAGCAGGCGATTGATATCCTCAAGATCACATCTCTCTGGATCGAAGCCTTCTCCCGCCCACGGCAGCATGCTCTCGTGATCGGGATGCCTGGGGTTTCGGAACGCTTTAAGAAATTCCTCATAACCGCCAACCCCGCCGCAGTCCTCCGGTGGAGCAGATCGCTTCCCTTTTATGCAGATGGGGTGCTCTAGCCCCTCTTTGGGGTGAGATATCTTCTCCATTAGAATATCATGTTTCCAGCTATCTCAGAGGTCGTACTCGTATTCGAATCGTGCCTTATCATAAGGAGCCACCTGGATAAGCCTGACTCGCTTCTCATTCTTAGTCTTCATGAGCCAGGGCTCATATGGCGAAGGGACGGCATAAATCACATCATCCACTGCGAAGAGGTGGAGATGATAATCCCACCAGCCCATGGCGATCTGAATGATTTTGTGCAGCTTGTAGAGATTTGCATCCCCGCGAACCAAGATCCTACGCCAGATGAGCGGCCTGACTCCGGACAGTGTGATCTTGAGCTGGCAGACTGGTGGGTATTCTGGAATTTCGGTGGCCATATCATACACCTTTATCCATCGTAGAGAGCTCGTGATTCTTCTCTTTCTGCATCACGTTCATATGACTCAGCTAAGTCTCTCATGGTTGTAGCAAGCCGATAATATCCGTGAGTCTCTGCCCCTTCAGCACGTTCTTGATACTTCTTAGCGAGCTTTCGTTCTTCTTCTCCGGCCGTACAAAAATGAACTCCACGCGAATTGATCATTGCAGTAAAATATCCCTCCCGGATTCTTTGGTTCTCCTTTGAATTTAATACACTTACTGCTGAATGATTTATCCAAAAACCATCAGGATCAGGAGGAATATGAATGAGGACTTGACC
>JAPKYC010000298.1 GCA_026394505.1 Methanothrix sp. | reverse complement strand
TATGCGATTGGCTCCAAGCAAACTTTCCACATGACCGAATATTTCTCGATCCTGTTTGCGGGGGAGACGAACTCTGGTAATTACAGCTCCTTCTTCTTCCCTGCCACGACCTCTATTATACAGCTTATCACCTCAAATAATTATTATGGAATCTTCGGGGTCGCTCTTGCCCCGAGCGGCCAAAGTATCTTTCTTTTCGCCCTTCTGCTAAAAACCACTCTTAAATAGTTAAAGCTTGTGTCGGCCAAAATACAAATGGGCCCGACGCGATTCGAACGCGTGATCCCCGCCGTGTGAAGGCGATGTCATAACCAGCTAGACCACAGGCCCTCGGAGTAAGCAAGTAAGTCATCAGCTATTAGTATCTTGCCCTTGGGAAGAGAACGGCCAACTTATGTGCAGAGGAATTATTTAAATACTAATTCGCGAAGTTAATAAAGCGAATGAGTTTCATTTTGAGAAACCCAGCCTACACCTTTTATGAGCGGCTTTTAAAGTCACGCATTCTTGCCGGAGTGCCGGTGGAGCATGTGGCCATTATTCAGGATGGAAACCGCAGATATGCCAGGCAAAAAGGCCTCTCCAAGTTCCTGGGGCACAGCCTTGGTGCCGACACCTCGGAGAAGGTCTCCGATTGGTGCCTGGAGGTAGGTGTTAAGCATCTCACTCTCTATGCCTTTTCCACAGAGAACTTCGAGAGGGACGAAAAGGAGAAGCGCTATCTCTTTGATCTGATCAAAAACAAGTTTGGGGAGCTTTGTCGCTCCAAAAAAATTCATGCCAACAGGGTTCGGGTACGGGCCATCGGCAGGGTGGAGATGCTGCCGCCCGACCTGCAGGAGGAGATCTGCCGCACAGAAGAGGCCACGCGAGAGTATGAGAATATGTACCTGAATGTGGCCCTGGCCTACGGCGGCCAGCGCGAGCTGGTAGACGCGGCGCGGTTCCTGGCACGCCTGGTAAGAGAGGGACGGATCAGGCCGGAGGAGGTGGATGAGGATCTGATCGCCCAGCACCTCTATCCTCAAGACGGAACCTCTGTGCCCAAAGTGGATCTGATCATCAGGACGGGCGGGGACTGCCGCACCTCTAACTTCCTGCCCTGGCAGGCCAATGGCAATGAGTGCGCCGCCTACTTTTGCGCGCCCTACTGGCCGGAGTTTCGCAAGATCGACTTTCTGCGCGCCATTCGCACCGCCCAGACCAGGGGATCAGGCCAACAAGCTTAATAACCAAAAGCATGCCATGTTGGATGTTTTGTCCCGATGGGGTAGTGGACATCCCGAAGGCCTGCGGAGCTAAAAGCGCAGAGAGCCTTCAACCCGGGTTCGAATCCCGGTCGGGACGCTTTCCTTACCAAGAGATGGTAAGGTTTTATGAGGACTTTTCCCTGCCTATTTTGTGAGGCCTTACAAAAATCAGGTCGATTTCAGCTCTACTTTTCGTATTTCTTCGTAGCTTCGGTAGTTCATGGAATGTCACCGCAATTGTCAGTGAGGTTATTATAATAATCGTCTATCTCCTTCTCACAACCGGTCATACTAGAGTTTAGATAATAACAAGATGGTGGTCTCCACTCCCCATAAGTAGTAGCTTCTTCCAATTCTATCGATTCATTCGTTATCTCTTCTGTGCCTAATGTATCATAAGGAGATGAAGCCGCTTCTGAGATGATAGTCCGATTTTGGTATCTAGCGACTGCTTGTACCCTGTTTATAACTGCTGGCGAGATATTCGCTAACGAGACTTTGAGATCAATGATCGTTGTCTCTCCTGGTGGGAGAACCTGCAGTGTCCAGCTTACAATTCGGCCCTGCACTATCGGCTTGAGGGTTGAGCTAATAAAAGTCGCCTCCATCGGCATTAAATCCACCACAGCCACAGGTCCAAGAGTCTTCTTTCCGTCATTATTGACCCAAATTCTATAAGTGAAGATATTCTCATCCTGATTTAGCACCCTCTTTGTAATATTAATATGCGGATATGTATATTTTAATGACTGAGCTAAGCCGATAGTAGTATCCAGTCGGAAACTGCCCGTTAAGACCTGCTCCAGCCGGAAAGATTCGTTGGTCGAATTCTTCACATCTGCTAGCGCCCTGGCTTTTAAATAATTCGTTCCGTTAAAATCGCCAGTCATGGAAAGAAAAGAGGAACTCATCAGCGCATCCTTCTGGACGTGGTCTGCCGAGCTTATCCGATTCAAGATCTCTGAGCCTTTTTCTGCATCTCGGGTGTACATCGCCTCGCCCCAATTGCTGGCGTATCTGATATTGGATGCGCCTGCCAACTGGTCATTAGGCATATGGACGAGAGTGATGTTCTTTTGGATCGTACCCCCCTGGATGGACTCAAAGGATTTGTAGGAGCCGCTGCCTTGTTCATACGATCTCTGATTGCAGCCTACTAATTTTTCGGAAGAAACGAAACCTATTCCAGATGATTCTTTTTTATAGGTGGGGCTTGTTCCGTAAGAGTCCAGAGACTGCTCCGTCCGGAAGCTTCCATGGTAGGTCTCGGATATGTACGCGGAATTCTTCTTGCTGCCAGCAGCTCTTTTTATGTAGCCTATCTGGGCAATTCCGCCAGAAAAATTTCCTTGGGCAGAATAAATAATTTCACTATTTCTTATATTATATGATGTATCTTTATTTATGGTATCCATATAGCGATTTTCATCGACTACTGAATTTATGGTCCCATTTTCATCAGTCGAGGCAGAAGTACGATCCGACCATGCCGAGCTTAGCTTTAGAATCTTATTTCTGGGCAGGCTCAGTGCAACTGGCTCATGCTTGGCAGACAGCTCCTTCTTCAGGTTTATGCTCGTAATGGTGTTGTTGAGGTTAGAGCTCTGAGACTCTTTATAGTAACCGCTCCCATGCTCGAAGTTCTTGATATTTGCTTCTGGCCTGACACCTATTTTCACTGTCAAAGATGATGACGTTTTGCTAAGTCTATCTTTATAGATTCCAGATATAATAACTGTGTTGCTGAGAGTGCTGTTTTCCTCAAGGGTAGAGACGCTCTTCCTGACATTTACAAAACCATCTCCGGAAACGCTTGAGTCCTCATTGAAATTTAGATTCGGGATGTTCGGCAGCCTGACCACTAAGGTTATTGACCCATACTGATCATGGACTAGCGTGCCAATATCCCATGTGAGGTTATTTCCGGCCACATAATCAGCGGGAGGGGATATAGATAAAATTTCTACATCAGGAAGAATATCAACGATAGTGACCTTTGTAGAATTATTAATGTCATTATTTCCATACTTAATAGTGTAAGTCACATTTTCTTCTTGAGCATAAGCGGACTTATCAGCAGTCTTATTTATCCATAAATTTAATGCGCTATCTTGGGCCGAAACCGATGTGCAGGTGGCTGTAATTAGGAAGAAAAAAAGAACGATCAAGATCCTTGAATGGATTTCGGTTTGCTTCTTTTTCCCCATGCTCAGCCTCCGTAGGTGATTGATAGCCCCAAAGCTATAACATCTTTCCCATCCGCCAACCTCAGCGAGAAGAAATGCAGTTTGCTGAAAAAAACACACCTCAATGGAGTGCACCTTTTTGCATCCATTAAACGGCCGTCGGTTCTGGCGCCGGCTCTGGTTGGGCTTCAGCCTGCCCAGGTGGGCTTGCCGCGGCATCAGATAATGCGGCTTCCGCAATTGACTGATCTCCAGAATCCGGCGGATCTTCTTTAGCGTCAGAACTTTCTGGGGATTTCAGTTGTGCATCAGTTGATTCTGGCGATTTAGGTATCATATTAGTGGTTTTGGTTTGATTGACCTTTTGATCTGTTTGATTAGTGGCTGATTCAGATATATCGATTATGTTGACTAATGATGCAACACTGCCTGAGCCATCAGTTCCCGAACTGCTTTCGCTCAACTCTTCATCATCTTCATGCAAAATTACGTAAGCAGTATCGCTTCCTGAGCTGCTTTCCGCAAATACCACATCGACTTTCGTGCCATCACTAAAGGATAGTGTGCTAACATCGGAGATGATATTATCGCTTTCCGTCCCTAAAGGATTATCTGCAAGATCCGCGACAGGATAGGACGGATCAACTTGAGATGGCGTTTCTGCTGCTGTTGGCTTATCATATTGATTCGCATCTGGATCTGATTTATTCTGTTCAGGGCTTTTTTCAGGTAAACTTAAGGCAAGTGCATCAGATGTCAGATTTACGGGCTCCGTGATGTTTTCGGGACTCTCAGACACTGGATCAAGTAACGTATCATTTCCAATTGGCATTTCGACTTTCAAATCTTCAGTATTGTTAGCAAGGTTTGGCAGTTGCTCTGTGCTGTCATTAATCTGGGCGGGATTGATTGAGGTGGAATTCGTGCTATTGGATGTGGCTTCTATTTCCAGTTTAATTTCTTCGCGTGGGAGCACTGTGATAATTTTATTATAATTTGAATGGCATCCGCAAGCTTTATCGGTCACCGATACATAAAGCGCGACTTCGGTAGGAGAATTTACATCGGGGGCTATCCAGACGGCAGTATTTTTATCAATTTCCTGATAACTACCACTGGATGCATCCCAGTGGCAGATATAATTTTCATTATAATTATCGCCAAATTTATATTGATTGCCGGAGTAGAAATTTATGGCTAACGCTGATGAATTGAGGATTAGAACAAGCATTATCAAGAATAACTTGAATCTCATCACTAAATCACTTCCAGTTCTATTCTTTTCCTAAAAAATAGCGTTGAAGCGAAACGATCCGCTTCAATGCTAATTTATTCAAGGCGATGTGATTTCAAAATCGGCGGGCAGAGCAAACACTGTGAAGCCTTTATTGCATACTTCTTTTGTGCCGATAAACATATATGCAGTGTAAGTGCCTGGGGCTAAATTATTCAAGTTGGTCAGGGTTGGGTCGAATACCGTTGGTTTAGGCATCTGCCAAGTTTCTGAGTAGCCTGGAACATTCCATATATCAGCTTGTGCTTGAGTAGCTTTGGTTTGGCAGAAGTTGGGGAGAGTTGGGCACCTTGGGCATGGAACAGACCACCAAACGCATTTGGCAAGGGCACAAGCCGGTTCGTTCTGATTTGATATGGTGACAACTATGCCGATTTCTATATTGCAGGTTGCAGACACCGTTACATCGACCCATGTGGGGTGGGTTGAGTCCGTTATGGTTGTAGTTGTTATAACACCCGTATCAAGGTCTTTAACGTTTTGCACCCACTTGTAAGTCATTCCGGCTTGGGATGGGACACTAAGATGTACCACATCTCCTGGTTTTTTATCATCTAATTGTCTCCATTTGCTTGGATCCACGCTTCCGCAAACATAGCAAGCGGATGCAGTCATGCACAGCGCTACTAGCAAAGCCATGCAAATATATAATACGGGCTTTATTTTCATATAAGTCTTTCCTCCTATGAATTCTTTCAGGATTTACAATCCCAACTATATCATCTCCGTTCAGCTAATAAATTACAACTAATGCAAACTAATTACATTTTGTTCATAATGGTTCTACTGAGTTTTGTACCTAAAATTACATTCGCAACGTTTAAGTGTCTCAAAATAGACAAAATAAGAAAGCGCGCAGAATAGGAAATGTTAGAAGGAAATTCAAGCCTCTGCAAAACGGCGAGGAACCCAAAACGTATTAAAGAACAAGGGCTGTTATTTAAAGTAAAAGGAGGATCATATAATGAAAGGTCGAGTCTCTTATGGCATTGCATTTTGCATGCTAGCAATGGTGACGACTGGGTTATCTCAGTCACAAGATAAACCTGTTTTTGTCGATTTAATATTCGACTTGGATTTGCCCACAAATGCTACTTCAGATCAAATTCAAACCGCTGAATCGAATATGATGAATATTTTCAATGCGGCAACTAACACAAACCTAGATTGGTCTTTATTCCTTACGAAAAATACCCTTTTGCAGAGTAGAGTTTTCCTAGCGGCAGTGTTAGTTTCAGCTCCTATTGACCGGACGATTGAAATAGGGATATCTGGGAACCTTTTGGATGAGAAGTTGAGCTCTAAATCTTATGCAGAGCAAAAAGCCATATTAGAAGATTCAAAAACCTATGCTTTAGCATGCAAAGTTTGCGGCTCAAATGTAGTGAAAATAGCTGGCTTTAAGCCGCAATCCTTTGATCAGAATGAGGATACCTACAAGGTGCTCGACGAAATGGGGATCGAGTATAACGCAGGATTCCAGGCAGGGATCCTGTATGCGCCTGGACATGAGAAGGATGTCTGGCCCTACAAAGTTGAGAACCACGAGTTCTATGCAGTTCCAGTAAGTACCTATATGCTCTCTGGAGAGCTGGCCCCCCTCGATGATCGTTATGCCGCGAACAAAGGCATCAGTTCATCACAGTGGAAAGATATGTTGATAGGGAAATTCAATGAAATCTCGGGCAAAGATGAGCCCATGGTCATAAGCTTGAGCACATCTATATCTGGATCAGGAGAATACCTGGACGCGCTTAAACAGTTTAGGGACTTCGCTTTATCAAATAACGCCAAGTTTGTCGTAACCCGAGATTTGGTCGATATGTCGCGCACGGGAATCCACGAGTCTTCCGAGGGATCGTCAGAAAAAATCGCACAAAATACATCATCTGATTGCGCAGCATGCGATGCCGCCAAGAATGCAAGCTCTGATGTCACAATCTCAAATAAGACTGCATATAATATAGAGCTGTAGACCCTGTCCATACCTGAAACTAAATAAGTGTCGATCACCTGCCCGAAAATGGCAGGATTTTTCCTTTTTTTGCTATTTTGCGCATGCCATTGTTGTCGGGTTTGGAGACATCCCTCATCGCGCAGGTGCGACCTCCAAAACCTGGCGGCAGGATTGATGGCGTCCGAGCGGCGGTAAATGCCATTCGGCGAGATCAATGGCACAATAACTACCTTTCTGGAAGGGATTGCGGCCGGCGGCTCCGAGGTAGGCTCCAAGTACAGGTTCCTGAAGGCCTCCGTGAGCACCGCCTTCTTTGCCGCGCTTCGCGAGGACGGGGTTTGCACCCCCTCCGAGGTCTACCGCCGTCTTTGAGATCGTCATCAACGGCGTTCGCAAAGCATCAATGCTCGGCTCTCACCATTTCCCTCCGCATGCAGTGCTGGAGTAAACAGTATCTGGCGAACCAGGATCATTAATCTGGCAGAGGTGGTTGGCCGAAGCAATGTGTTCTTTGTTACGCATGTAATGATCCTGCACTCCAAGGACAGTTTATGCTCTATTTGCAGTCTCGTTAAAATGCGGCGAACCTATCGATTGCATCCGACGATTTGCTTTGTCGCTATTGGGAAAGCTGGGAATCGATCTTCTTGAAATCATCTAGCAGAATTTTGCCACTATCAGTTGTTTCATATAATACGTTCTTTCCCTGCTTAATTTTCAAGAGGTTGTTTTTTAATAGCAAATCAATATAAGTATCAACAGTTTTAAAGTTGAGGTTTGCCTGATATACTATCCTCGTCTTATTGGAACCATTTTTGCATATATCTAATATTTTTGAAATAATAACATGTCTACTTCTATTCATCTTCATTTCTCCTCATTGATAAATAAGGTCGTGTATGTGGTGTTCTGATCAGGGGGCATTTTTCCACCACCCACACTCACGACAATGAATACCTATACGATCTCAGCAATATTGCTCCTTGTGAGCAGCACTTATAAGCTTTGCTAAACTATTGTACGTAATCATGTTATTATCATATAACATATTAGCACATTTTGTAATTTATTTGAAATAAACATGTTATATTTTTTGTATATATTATCAATTTCAGATGCTAAAGGGAAGTCGAAAAACACTTAGAAGCTAATTAAAGCTTACAAAATAATTATTTGCGCGTTAAGATTATACATGATATATTATAATTATAATTTAAACATAATGTAGATAATCGCGATGAGATACATTATCATTTCAGCATGGCGTGCTCATGCCGCGCATGGCCCGTTCATTGATCAACCTCATGGAAGGTCTGTACGCATCGGGTGCTCAAGCCCGGCAAGCGTATGGTTATCGTAGTCGATAGGCCATTCGAAGCAGATGTTCGATCATTTGGTCCTCGATTCTGTTCCCGGAATGGGTAATTATTTAAATCATAAGTTGCAGGAGACAATGGCTATGAATATTCAGCAAATAGAGGACAATCCAATAGGGTCCTTCTCAGTCAAAGCCTCTTCTGGAGACGATTATTCAGGGATAATATTCGGAACGATAATTCGCACCTATCAAGCGAAGAAAAATAGGAGGCCAGCCTGATGTTATCTGCCTCCCAAACATACGATCTGGCCGAGGCCAAGCTCAAGGCCTTCACCAGATCTGAAGTGCGCACCAAAGTGATGCTCTGCCTCCTGGAGCAGGAGCAGAATGCGGGAGAGCTGGAGAAAAAGATAGGGCTCCGGGCCACCACTATACTACATTCTATAAAGGATATGATCGCGGAAAAACTGATCACCAAGAAGGACCAGGTTTATGGACTCACAAATATAGGCAGAATCCAGGCACTAATCCTGACAAAGCTGGTCAGCACAATTGTGACCCTGGATCAGCATGAGAATTTCTGGCTCAATCATGACTTGGGTGATATACCCGATGAGCTGCAAATGAATTTGGGCATGCTGGCCCAATCAGATGTGATAGAGGGAGATTCTATATCTCTTCTCAAAGCCCAAGAATATTTTATGGAAAAAGTGATCGTGTCCAGGGAAATATGTGGCGTCTCCCCCATCATTGTACCAGGATACGCAGAAGCGATGGCCATTTCCATAAAAAATGGTGCGCAGATCGATCTGATACTGACCGATGCAATCTTGAAGATCGTATTGAAAGAATATGGCGATCTTATGAAGGAGCTGATGGAACACGAGAACTTCAGGCTTTATCGCTTAGAGAACGATATCAAGGTAGCATTTACGGTCACTGATGCCCACCTGTACCTGGGATTGTTCAGGCTCGATGGGACTTATGATATTGGGCAAGATCTTTTTTGCACCGGAAAAGGGGCAGTTGCATGGGGCTTAGATTTGTTCAAGCACTATCGTGATTTGTCGGAACCTATAAAATCTATAGACATTATTTTATAGATATTAATAAAAAATAAGCTAATTATATATAACTTGTCATTCTTATGACTATTTCTTTGACAAAAATCAAACGGCGGCGCACATCGCAGCAGAGCCGGCTGGGCATGCGAGGGCCGCCGCATGAAGATGGAAACAGGTAGCTGATCAGTCCCTAAGCCGGATTCATATGCCCTTAATCCCCACCGTGGTGTTGTGGGGTATTAAATAATGGCAAATTAGTGCATATTGGCTTGAAGATTAAATATTTTCTGGTGGATATATCCCGCCTTCACTTGATTACTGGAATTCCAGATTGTGCCTACTGTAGACAAGTTCTAATGATTTTTTCGATAAACTTATGGTATTAAGTATTAAGCTAAATAGATAACTAAAAGTAGGTTTATATCTGATAGGACAATATTAATTTTAATAACTAAATATTGTATTTTCGCTATCTATAGAACCATAGTTACCAATAGGCCAGGAGTTTAGGATTAAGGAGGCTGAGTTATGTCCGAAGATGTGCCATTGATTCTCGGGAAATTAATTAAAAACGAATCGCATAGAGCAACAAACATCACCAACGAATTCATTCGCCTCCTCAGGGCTATCATCACTTTTCTGATGGTCAGCTCGCTATTCATAGCTACCACGGGTTTTTTTGAGACCTACATTGGATACCTGCTATTTGGTTTCAGCCCCAATATCCCTATATGTTTCGCGGTTTTTCTTATGACATTCAGCGTCTATGGTCTTGATAAGATCACGGACAGCAAAGAGGACACTATCAATATGCCAGAGCGACAGAGCTTCCTGGCAGGACGAAGAAGAGTCGTTTTGTGTTACTCCCTCGCAGCATATGCCCTATCGGCTTTGATAATTTTGCTGGATAAACCATTAGCTCTTCCCATCATCTTCATTCCCCTGGCTGCAAATGCAGCCTATGGTTCAAAACTCATTCCCGGCGTCTCCCGGTTCAAAGATATTCCGGTCGTCAAGAACCTTGTCGTGGCCGGCTCCTGGGCACTGGTCACAACACTCCTGCCCGCTATGCAGATAACGCAGGATACAGATCCCGTAATATCCTATGATATTCTCTATTTCATGCTTGCCAAAGTCTTCATAAATGCAGTTCTATACGATGTAAGGGATATCAAAGGCGATCGGGAGATGGGAGTCAGAACAATGCCTGTAATCCTGGGGCCTAGGAAGACTACTGCCATCCTTCTAGGATTAAATAGTACACTACTGCCATGCCTGATCTACATTGAGCATATGCTCAGACCACTGGCGTTGATAATGATACTTTATGGATATGCTTACATAATCTACTTTGCCAAGCGGAGGAGACCTATAGTTCTGGATTTCTTCGTAGATGGACAATGGATGATCGCAGCGATCCTTTTCCCAATTTTAAGAGGATTAGGATTATCTTAGGACAGGAAAACTTCAATTCAACTATTTTTTTCGCTAATTACCGAAAGACCTAATTACCTTAGTCGCAAATAAAGAGCACCTGGCGCTGCAAATCGCGGCGCAACTAGTGTGAGGGAGCGGTTGGTTGTGGCATTACAAAGCGGCAAATTCCCCAGGTCCAAGTCGGGCATACCTGGATATGATGAATTGGTAGATGGCGGTTTTCACAAAGGGACCGTAAACACAATAACCGGATCTTCCGGTTCGGGCAAGACCGTCTTTGCCAGCCAGTTCATAAATTACGGCATCAAGATGGGCGAGAAGGGAATGATCATCACCCCATCCGAGAGCGCAGAGTACCTGAAGCGAGAGATGATGTCCTCCTTCGGCTGGGACTTCTCCAACCTGGAAAAGGAAGGGAAACTCGCCATCGTCGATGTCACCGATCCCGTGCTGCGCCTGCAAAAGAGCATCGATGTCGATCCTGTGGATTTTCTTATAAACTTCCGAAAGCTCGTAGAGAGAAAACTGGAAGAGGCCAGGCCCGCCCGGCTCTTCATCGACGACCTGACTGCCTTCTTCATGGCCGTAGAGCAGCCCTTTAAAATTCGGTCCCTGACCGACGATCTCTTCGGCACCATTCGTGCCAGCGGCGTGACATCGGTGGTCACCATCGGCACGGCTTTTGGCACCAACCAGTTCCTGGAGTACGGAGCGGACTCGGCCACCATGCTCAGCCGTGAGCGCATCGGCAACACTCTCATCCGATCGATTTATATCATGAAGATGCGTGGCTCGAAGATCGCCAATAGCATCAGGGTCCTGGACATATCCGATGAGGGAATCTCTGTGTCCTCGCTCTCGCCCTATCCCTGAGGGGCCATGAAAACTAAGGGTGCATAAAATGATGGAAAGATGGATCGTCCTGGCTGCGGAGGAAGCAGGTCCCGTCTCGAATAAGATGGGCGGCATCTGGAATGTGGTGGATGCAGAGGCCGTGATGCTGGCCCGGCTGGTGGCGCGAGGTGATATTGAAAGCGGCCTGCACGTCCTGGTGGCGGGTCCCAACTATCCCGCCTCAGGTTCGGACTGGAATACAGGTAGAAACCGGGTCACAGATCTTACAGGATTAGAGAAGCTGGATATGGGGCAGCAGATGCAGTCCATTCTGGCGGCACTGAATGCTTCCGGCATTGATACCGTCACCGGGCAAAGAATAGTAGAAGGCGTTCCCATCGGCTATGTGCTCTTCAATACTAATTATTATCAGTCTCACACGGTGCGCTGGAATAATCAGGAGATGACCCGAAACAACGCCATCAAGACGGAGGCCTTTGATCTGGTGGGCCTCGATTCCATGAACTTCGAGAGAGCTCACTATGGTTGGGAGTACAACCACTACCTCAATCTCTCCTATGCCGTATCCGAGCTGGTGCGAGGCCTGGCAAAAGCCCCGGAAGAGATGGCGCAAAAGTACACCGATAAGGCAGTCTCGGAGTTTGCCAAGTCGGTAATGCCCAAAGTGAGAGTCTCCCTGCACTGCCATGAGTTTGGAGTCTTTTATGCGGCAGCCAGGCTGAAGAAGCTGGGCGTTCCAGTAAGATCGGTTTGCACCCTGCACGCCACGGTTCCCGGTCGCACGGCGGGGTATAAGTCTCTGCAAAAGGTAGCCCAAAGCGACTCAAAAATGGAGATCGGCACGCCTCTGGGCTTTGCCACTTTAGAGGCTCTGGCCCGCTATGCCGATGCCGTTACATTTGTGGGCGATTCGACCATGAAAGAGGCCATGCTCTTTTACCGCTTGAAAGGCATTGTCATCAGGAATGGAATTGATGTGGAGACGCAGGAGATCGACTGGGATAAGAAGGAGCGCTGCCGGGCCAGGATCCAGCAGTTTCTGGCCGACAACCTCTACAAATATTGCGACGGCAAGTGCGTAAAAAAGGAGAACATAATTCCGGTCTTCACCATCTCCCGCATAGAGATCGAGAATAAGGGATATCTTCAGCTCCTTGATGCCCTGATGCTTCAGGATCACCTGCTCAAGCACAGACTAACCGGTCAGCGTCATGCCGAAGAGACAAGGGTGGTATGCTTCCTGATAGCCGCTCACGGTCCTAAAGACAAGGATAGGCTTCCGGAGGGATTTCCCATTAATCTCACGCCGGAGGTCCTGGTGGGCGAGGAGATCCGCCTGGAGAACATGATCAAGGATCGTGGCCTGGATGAATCGGAGCTGATCTCGGGCAGACGAATGGTGGCGGCATTGCTTTATCCTCAATGGGTGGGACCGAGCGACGGCGGCCTGGGAATGCAGGTTGATGAGATCATGGCCGGCTGTGTTGCCGGCATATTTCCCTCCCAGTATGAGCCCTTCCTCCTCACCGCTCTGGAAGCAGGCAGGGAAGGCACACCCAACATCGTTAGCCGGGCGGCAGGATACAGCGATGCTTTAAAGAAGATCAAACGCCGCGTGCCGGGCCTGGGGGGCGTGGTGGTTGTGGACAACATTGAGGCTCAGCCCCAGGAGACCGTCCTGGATTATGCCCTGGCCCTGGACTACTTCACCTGGACCTATCTGGATGATGAGGTCAAATATCGTCTGCTTTGCGAAGAGTCCTTCTCTTTGGCCAGGCAGTTCAACTGGAAGGAGCCGGTACTGGAGTATTACAAGAACCTGGTAGCTTAGATGTGAGGATACAATGAGAATTGCCTACATAAGCATCGAGTTTCCGCCCAGGATCTTCGGCGGCCTTGGTGTGTACGTGGATGAAATATCCAGAGAATTGGTCTCCCTGGGAGAGAAGATCTCGGTCTTTACATTGGGAGACGGCAAACTGAAGAGATACCAGGATATGAGAAGGGTGGAAGTATTCAGAATGTATCCCCTTCCCATCCGGGACGGCCTGGAGATATTTCTCTCCCCAGAGACCCTTTCCTGGGGAGAAGGCCTGCACTTCCTTGAGGACCTTCTAAGCCTAAATCAGCTTTCTGCGGCAAGCATCATGGAGAATGGGCCTTTCGATCTCTGTGTGGCCCACGATTGGCTCGGCCTGTTGGGGGGCATGGCCGTTAAGAAAGAGGGCATTCCCATGATTTACCACGTACACGGCCTGGAGGTAGGGCGTTCGGATAATCCCAATCCACAGCTTGTGGCTCTAGAAAAAAGAGGAGCTGAAGTCGCTGATAGGGTTATTACCGTCTCTGAGGCCATGAAGCAAGAGCTGCTAACCCTTGGCACTCCTGAAGAGAAGGTTTCCGTATGCTATCATGGCGTGAATGCCAATTTCTTCGATCCTGATCGGGCCGATGCCAAGATTCTAGCCGCTCTACGAAAGAAGCATGGCTTTGCCGAAGATGATATCATAATCCTCTTCGTAGGCCGACTGGAGAGTGTCAAAGGCGTCAAAGAGCTTTTTTCCGCTTTGCCGGAGGTCCTGGCTCTGCACGATAAAGTGAAGCTTCTCATGGTGGGCAAGGGGAGCCTTGAGGCATGGGCAGCCGAAGAGATGAAGCGGCAGGGCTACAGCTGTGTGACTCTGGTCACAGACTTTCTCGATGCCGAGGAGAAGATGCACACTTACGCTCTGGCGGATTTGTGCGTATTTCCCAGCATTTATGAGCCCTTTGGCATCGTCGCTCTCGAGGCAGCGGCCATGGGCAAGGCGGCTGTGGTGGGCGCAGCCGGCACCTCCGGTCTGGCGGAGATTGTGAAAAACCCAGCCACTACGCGGCCTACGGGCGTTCATGTCAATGCTCGCGATTCCCAAGATATCGCATGGGGCATTAATCTCGCCCTGGTTCACCTGGCAGAAAGCCGCCGAGAGGACACTGGAGATTTATAAAGAAGTGGCCGGATGACAGACGTGAAGAGATGACCGCGGAGAGGGCAGCATGTCAGAGCTGAGAAAACATTATTTCCTGGATGAGTACTGCATCATTGCAGCGAAGCGCAAGAAGAGGCCGTCTGATTTCCTGCTCGCTAAGACGGTCGCAGGAGATGAGACCGTTTGCCCATTTTGTCCGGGAAACGAGGAGATGACTCCACCAGCGGTTGCAGTTTACACTGAGCAAGGGGTATCATCCGATGGCCAGGAGAGGACTGCCGGCTGGCTTTTGCGTGTCTTTCCCAATGTCTTCGCGACCATGGTTCCTTGCCCCGCGCCTGCCACCGCAGAATGGATTGCCTTGCCCGGACAGGGCTACCACGAAGTAATGAGGCATTTTGCCAACCTGCAAGAGATGCACGAAGATGAAGGTAAGAGCTTGGCTGCCCTGCTAAAAAAAGCTCTGGGGAGCATGCGATCCGTCTTGAAAGATCCGTCCTATAACTGCATGATCTTCCAGCTTCTTTTCGGCTACCACCTCAATATCAGAATTCAGCCGGCCATTTCTAAAATCGCGGGCTTTGAGAGGGGCACCGGCGTGTACATCAACGCCGTTGCCCCGGAGCAGGCAGCCGAGGAATTTCGGCATAAGCTAGAAGCGATCTAAAATCCAAAAGCGCCGAAAAGTTAATCAATTATCCGGCTGTAAGGAATCGCAATCTGCTTATTTCATTCCTAATCTATTTCATAAAGCATATAGAACCGATAAAAGATCAATAACCATAGCTGCAAGGCAAGATAATACCGGTGAAGAGATGCGAATTGCAATGCTCTCCTGGGAGAGCCTATACTCAATAAAGGTCGGCGGGGTGGCCCCCCACGTCTCAGAGATCTCCGAAGCGCTGGCCAGAAGAGGCCATGAAGTACATGTATTCACGCGCAGAGGCGATTTTGAGTCCTACGACAAAATCAACGGCGTCCACTACCAGAGGGTCGATGTAGACAGCCTTGGAGATGTCCTGGCGCAGATGAACCGCATGTGTGATGCTCTTTTCGATCGCTTTGGATCAGTGCAAAAGCTCTTCGGCAAATTCGATATAGTGCATGGTCATGATTGGCATCCGGTGCCGGCTTTGACCCGCATAAAGCAGGAGTACAGCTTGCCCTTCCTTCTCACCATGCATAGCACGGAGTGGGGCCGGAATGGAAACAACTTCGGGTATGGCATATCGCAAGAGATCTCTCATCGAGAGTGGCTGGGCTGCTATGAGGCATCAAAGGTGATTGTGACCACCAGGCGCATGCAGGATGAGCTGATGTGGATATACAGCCTGCCTGAAGACAAGATTCGCATCATACCAAACGGTATAATTGTGGGAAAGATGAGGCGGGGCCTGGACGCCGGCCGGGTCAAGGAGAAGTACGGCATTCACCCCATGGCTCCACTGGTGCTCTTCTGCGGCAGGATGAGCATCCAGAAGGGACCGGACCTCCTGGTAGAGGCGGTGCCTCATATCTTGAGAAACAGATCTGATGCCCGTTTTGTCTTCATGGGTGAGGGAGGCATGAGGCCGGACTGCGAGAGGAGAACTCGCGAGCTTGGGGTAGCGGATGCCTGCCGATTCCTGGGATACACCAGCAGCGCCGAGAAAGAGGAGCTGGTCAATGCCTGCGATCTCATGTGCGTTCCCAGCAGAAACGAGCCTTTCGGCGTTGTGGTCCTGGAGGCCTGGGATGCATGCAAACCGGTAGTGGCAACAGAGGCCGTAAGCATAATTAATAACTTCGAGGACGGCCTCCTGGCCTATATTCAGCCGGAGTCCATCGCCTGGTGCATAAACCGGCTGCTGGCCAATCCGGAGGAGATGATGAAGCTGGCAAGGGCAGGATGCAGCCGGATTGATGCCGAGTTTAGCTGGGATCGCATCGCCAAGAGGACGGAAGACGTTTATGAAGAGGCGAGAAAACATCTCTAACCGAAAGGTTCTTGAAGGGCTAGCACAAGGGGCTCTTGGCGCCTCGATAGCTTAGCCCGGTATAGCGCGTCCTTGGTAAGGACGAGGTCGCGGGTTCGAATCCCGTCCGAGGCTTTGATTTTTTGGTATGTGTTTTGTTGCTAAGGCAATCTCCTGCATCTGACATCCATGAGCGCGATTGTCGTAGGGCCAGCGCTCCAGGGCCTCGATGTCGTGGGCGGCCCCGTCCCCCAGGCGCTTGAGCATACGGGCAGCTTTGCCTGGGAGTTGCCCGGCCTGGTTAACGCTCAGGCCGGGACTGGTGCAGCCATGGAGCTATGCATGCTCTTTTCCATGGTTGCATCGAGAGCGATGCGCATCTCCTGCTTTTGCGCCTCCTCGAAGCTGCCGTTCTCCAGGAGGTCCTCCATCATGCCGCTGAGGATGTCGTCCATGACCTCCGTCTTGAAGCAAAGGCGCTGCCTTTGCGCATCGTAGTAATTTATCTGCAGTTGCAAGACGGGATTGGCGGCAATTTGCTCGTTATTGGCGAGGCCGGCCAGTTCATCATCTGCCTTTTTGGCTCTGTCCTTGACCTTATTGTAAAGGCCAAACCAGGAGAGAATAGCTGAGGAGTCCAGCTTGGAAAGCTTGGGCATCATGCGCCCAAACCTCTGGGAGAGCTTGATCAGATCCTCATTGGCAGAGCGAATGGCATCCTGATGGCGGGCAAGGTCGGAGGCGTACTTAGCGAATTCAGGGTTTTTGGACATCTGTATCACCTATTGCGGAATTATTATCGTGGCGGGTAATAAGGGCGAGCCGCGCGGGGCGAAAGTGATCGGGCAAGAGAGACAGAATTAATATTGAAGAAGATCGCAGATGGAATTATGCCGGGGAATATGAGTAGTAGTGATAAAATCTCCCAGGTGCGCCGGCTCTGCCACCAGCGATGTTTCTCCTCCTGCGTAGAAGACAAGCGGCAGGGCCGACATGTTGATCTTCTCCGCCAGCGGCCTCACTGGTCCGTTTTGAAAAGAGAGGAGCAGATTCAGAGGATCGACCAGGGAGAGAAGGTCCCCTTCGACATCTCCCTGCCCCTGCCCGCCCGAGACGAGCGGGGGGGCTCCGATGCGGGAGTAGGGCTCTTCTGGGAGCGTTTCCAATGCCGGCAATGTGGCAGGTGCTGCTACACACCTGGGGCGGGCCTTTACCTCGATAAAGAGGATTTTGAAAGGATTGCAGGGCGCGTGGGAAAGAAAAAGTTAAGAGCCCTCTGCCGGTACGATAAGGCCCTGCAGGCCTGGGTGCTCAGGCAGCCCTGTCCTTTTTATGACCAAGACGAAGGATGCTCCATTTATGAGATCAGGCCCCTCACCTGCACCAAATACCCCCTTCATCCGCCCCTGCCAGAGATGCCCTACAACCTGGCTGTCGATGCCTTCTGCCCGGCAGCGCGCGCTCTGGCCAAGGATACCCTGGGCTGGTGGATCATCTGCGAGAACAACTGGGCAGCAATGCTTCACCAATTGGACCACGATCAAAACATCTTTTGTTCATTCATGTAATTTATGATTTCAGCAAAGCCTTTGCCGTATTCGGCCCTGGCTACGTAGTCGGAGATCTGCTTCAACTCCGGGCTGGCGTTGCCCACAGAGGCGCGAAAGCCGGCCAGCCGGTACATGGGCAGATCGCTGTTGCTGTCGCCGATGGCTGCAAACTCGGAAAGATCGATTTTCATGCGCTTCGCAATTCTGCGCAGGCCCGTGCCCTTATCGATTCGCTTGTCTTTGATATGATTTTCAGGTCCGCCAGGATCTCCATCTCATCCTCGGAGTGGGAGAGCACGCCCCCGTTCTCGGCGATGAAGATGCGAGGCGTGCCCAGGAGAACACAAACCGTTCTGGTGAAGCAATGGGTGTTGCCGGTGCAGAGCACCACTGGCACCAACAGACGGCGCAGCGCTTGCAGTGCGGCCGGGCAGAGCACTCGATTTTGGTCGCTCAAGGTGCCATCGATGTCCACAGCCAGGGCGCGGATCATGGCCATTGCCCTAAGCCCTCCTCTGGGTTGGCGTCCTCTCTTTTATCAATCCGGCTGGTGCAGGGATGAAAGCTCTGCGCTTTCGCCGCCCCCTGCGGCAAGGCTGCAATGTTGTGGTCCGACATGGTCCATTTAATACGGGCATTGCTTAATATAAAGTCTGACGCCTCAGGTGAATACAAATGCTGATCGGAAAGAAAGCCAAGCCGGAGTCACCGGAGGAGATGGCTCTGGTGCACCATGCCCTGGAAAGCCCCATTCGAAGGAAGATGATCATCCTCATGAACCAGGGGGTCTTGAGCGTGCCGGAGATTGCGGCGGCTGTGGGCGAGAAGATGCTCGACTACCACCTGCACCGCCTGGAGAACGCCGGGCTGATTGAGCTCTCGGAAGAGAAGATCGTGCTCACGGAGGCGGGAGTGGCCTACGGCGGACTGGTACGGGCGCAAAAAGAGATGGGAGGAGCGGACAAGATCTGAAATCTCCTTTTTTCGGGGTGGCGTCTTTGCCGATGCGGCTCTATCCGGCTCTTGTTCTTCATTTCAGCCCAATCGCTTTACATGCGTCATCGGTTAAGGTGGAAATCAATATCTACGGTGATGGTAGTATCGTTAGCCATTGGTTATAACCAGCGGCTAACGACGTTTCCACCACAGAGGCACAGAGTTCACAGAGTACGCACAGAGCGACTAACTAACAACTGGAAAACCATAGTAATTGGAAATAGCGAAGAGCCACATTTGCTTTCCAGGGCGGGAGCAGATAGGACGGAGACAGGTGCTGGTTTGAGGGAATATTAATATTATTTTGCGGCTTTGCCAGCAAGTCTTAAATTCTGGGCAACCATCTTTGCAATAGAATGCATAAAAAAAGTCTAGAATAAATATTAACCCTGAATATTGCACGAGGAACAAATGACTGGATTGACCTGGCTTCATCTTTCGGATTGGCATCAAGCAGAAAAGAAATTCAATCGCAAAGTGGTTTGCGATGGCCTTATTAAGGATATAATAGCTAGAGGAGAAATAAATCCTCATTTGAGTAAAATAGATTTCATTGTATTTAGCGGGGATGCAGCCAACACCGGACAGCCAGATGAGTACATTAAGGCAACAGAGGATTTATTTAAGCCTCTTTTAGAAGCTTGCCAATTGGGAAAAGACCGGCTTTTCATGGTTCCGGGCAATCACGATTTAGATCGAGATTTGATTCCTGCTGCGCTTTTAAAGCTTTTGAACTCCAATGAAGAAGTTGAGGCATGTTGGAGCGACGAACGAAATAGAAGGCTGTTATCGCAACCGTTCCAGGCTTTTCATCACTTCTTGACTGATTGCACAGGCCAAAAACCACCGGAATATTGCAGCGTTGCCTCATTCGTGATCGACGGCAGAAAAATAGCCTTGCTAGGTATCAACTCCGCATGGATGAGTGCACGCCACAAAGACGAGGACGGGGAATTCAGCGATCAAGGATATCTCTGCATTGGAGAACCGCAGATCTACGAGTCTCTTGAGAATATCTCGGACTCTGATATCAAAATTGCCGTACTTCACCATCCTCTCGACTGGTTGGCTCCATTTGATTTAAGCCGAAATGAGGTTCATTTAAAACGAAAATGCAATTTCATCTTGCATGGCCATGCCCATAAGCCGGGAGCATCAGAAGTTAGAGATAATTTTGGCTATTATATCACAATTCCAGCCTGTGCTTGCTACGACAGAATCATGCCCTCAAATTCAGACTACACCTATTCGTACAATTATGTCCATTTGGATTTTGATACAGACAGAGGCTTTGTCTTTCTGCGCCGGTGGAGTGAGATAAACAGGGTTTGGTGGAAAGATGATGAGGCATGTCCACCTAATGGGCAATTCCACTTTTCAATTTCGGGATCGGACAAAGCACCCATTCCTCATCAAATCCCACCGCCCCCGCGTGACTTCAAGGGCCGCGAAGAAGAGATTGCGGACATCCTCACCAACTTCGAAAAAGGAGCCACCATCACGGGTCTACGCGGCATGGGAGGCATCGGCAAGACCGCATTGGCCCTGGTATTGGCAGAAAAAATCAAGAGCCAATTTCCCGATGGCCAGATCTTCGTAGATATGCGGGGAACAAGCAATAATCCAGATTTGCCCCCCTTGACACCCGCGGACGCCATGGCTCAGGTCATTCGGGCCTACAATCCTGTTGATCGCCTGCCTGAAAACTCAAACGAACTGGGTGGTTTGTATCTCTCCATTTTGGCAGGCAAACGTGCTCTACTGCTGCTGGACAATGCTGCCAACGGCGAGCAGGTGGAGCCTCTGCTGCCTCCCGCAGGCTGCGCCGTTCTCATCACATCGAGAATGAAATTTGCCTTGCCTGGCTTATCGGGAAAAGATCTGGACGTTTTGCCTTCAGATAAAGCGTGCGAGCTTCTTCTTGATATTGCCCCTCGTATTGGCGATTGGGCCGATGAATTGGCAAAACTGTGTGGCTACCTTCCTTTCGCCCTTCGTAATGCAGCCGGGGCTTTAGCTGAAAAAAAGGATTTGAGTGTTCCCGAGTATCAAAGACGTCTAAAGGATAAGGTAGCACTGCTTAAATTGGTAAAAGGGTCCTTCAGCCTCAGCTATGACTTGCTCACTCCCGGAAGAAAAAAGCAATGGCGGCGTTTATCGGTCTTTCCGGAAGATTTCGATCGCAATGCGGCAACTGCAGTTCTAAAGATGGCTCCTGATCCTTCGGCAGAGGCTCTGAGCGATTTAGTACGATGGAGCCTGGTGGATTTTTCTGAAGTGCCGGATTCTGATGGCGGCCGATACAAGCTTCATGACTTGGCCCGTCTTTTTGCAGAATCATGTCTAGAAAGAGATGAATTGGATGATGCTCGGCAGAAACATGCCAAGTATTACTCGATTGTTCTTTCTCACGCAGAAAATTTCTACCAAAAAGGTGGGACTGATCTCTTAGCAGGACTCCAGCTTTTCGATCATGAATGGGCCAATATCAAAGTTGGACAAGCCTGGACAAAGAACATGATTACTGTCTCCAGAAAATTGAATAAGAGTGATTTGAAATCTGTCCTGCAATTGGCCAGCTCTTATGCGGGCGATGGAGGCAACGTTTTGGATTTGCGCCTGCATCCAAGAGATAAAATTAGCTGGCTTGAAACCGGCCTAAATGCAGCAAAGATGATGGGGAACCGAGGTGCTGAAAGCGCCCATTTGGGCAACCTGGGCAGCACCTACTCCGACCTGGGCGAGACTCGCAAGGCCATAGGGTACCATGAACGAGCCCTGAAGATCTCCCGCAAGATAGGGGACAGGTGGGGCGAAGGAGCCGACCTAGGCAACCTGGGTAATAGATACGCCGCTCTGGGCGAGACTCGTAAGGCAATCGATTACCAAGAGCAGGCCCTGGCCATCTCCCGTGAGATCGGTGACAAGTGGGGCGAAGGAAACCACTTGGGCAACCTGGGCCTGGCCTACGCTGGGCTGGGCGAGACGCGCAAGGCCGTCAAATACTACGAGCAGGCCCTGGCCATCTCACGCGAGATCGGTGACAGAAGGAATGAAGGAGTCTGGCTGGGCAACCTGGGCCCGGCCTACGCCGATCTGGGC
>JAPKYC010000246.1 GCA_026394505.1 Methanothrix sp. | reverse complement strand
GCCGTGCTCCAGCACCTTGCTGGCCACGCGACGCAGGACTTTCGTGGCTACATCAAAGTTGTGCTTCTCCCCGTGGTGCATATCGAATTTGTCGCCCTGGTCTACCACCTGAATGGAGGCGGCGATGGAGGGGATGCCGTAGCTGGCCGCCTCCAGGGCAGCGCCGATGGTCCCGCTGGTGGTGACCGTGTCGGTGCTGATGTTTTCCCCAACATTGATTCCTGATACGACGAGGTCGGGTAGCTCGCCTTTCATAATGGCGAAGATGCCGATGATGACGGAGTCAACGGGCGTTCCTGTGACGGCATAGGCCTGAAAACCATTCAGGTTCACATGGGCATAGCGCAGCGGCTCAAAGACGGAGACTGACCTTCCCACGCCGCTCTTCTGACCGGAGGGCGCAGCTACTACTACCTGGCCGAGATCCTGCACGCTCCTAGCGGCAGCCTGCAAGCCGGAGGCGTAAACGCCGTCGTCATTGCTGACCAGTATGCGATGCATCGCTCCCAACCTAGGGTGCCTCCGATATTAAAAGGCTCCTCGCTTCCTCGTATGGGTCCATTTACCGGTCAATGGAATTCGAACATCCTTTGTGAGTCCTTTGTGCGCTTCGCATGAAAATGATTTTTCATACTTTGGGCATGATCCCTGCTCAGAGGATCATGGGATTTTTGTGGTTTATGTTCATAAGGCCATTCATGCGTCATCTGGTCGTGTATGTGAGATGCTGAAAAAAACGGCATTCTTCCACAACCCACACCACCGACCCGTTAATTAGACGCATTTGCAGAAATCCATCTGTACCATCCAGTAACTAAAAAGAACATTGTTGTGCACTACAACGCATCCGTTCTTTATTAGTTTAACATTATGATAGCCTTCAGTTGTAGTTATCTTGACAGGAGCACCAAATTCTATGGGGCCTGAGGGGGTATCTCTTATTTGTCCACCTGTATTGCCTATATATTTGCCATCTACATAAACGTCAACATGTGGAACGGCTCCATGATAGCTTACACAAAATGCCTCTATCCCAAAATCACGGGTTTCCGTTCCCGTTACTGGATTGCATGCTACCAAAAGAAATCCAAGCATTAAAATGCCCAGAACCAAACCGACTCGCATTAAAAAACCTCCTTCATCAATATTCTTATGCAGATTTATCCCAGATTTCCCGGACGTGAAGTAGGGAAATTATGCCAGACTCCATCATCGGTATGCGTATAACGCCCGGTGATGTAGTGGTCAGATGAAACCATCGTCAATTCGATTTCACCGGAATTCGACTTTGTGTCTGTCCAGGTACCTTTAAATGCGCAATTCTTATATTCTCCATTGTCCATTGTGGACCCTTCAAAAGTTCCTGCTGGATATTTCCCATATCCATCAAATGTAGCCGTGCTTTGTCCTGACGGTGTGGATTGGAAATGTATATTTCCATAATAATCATTATGCCACCAACCCTCCCAAACACAGGTATTCTCAGCCGAAGCTGCAATAAAAAGCATCGTGCTCACAACCATTATTAAAAGTACTTTCTTATACATTGTTCCACCTTTAATTAGAGGTACTACCCCCTCAAATATTTATATTTTATCTAGCAGGCCAAATTCGGTCGTGTACTTTCTTGACTGAATAAATCGGTTAAGTCGGAAATCAAATAAGGGAGGGTGTGACACGAATTGTCCGTCTCTCATCGGGACTTCGCGTCTTCGCGGTGAACCGGGACCTCGCGCGAAGTCGCGAAGGGCGCGAAGAAGGCAACCATGGTCGCCAACCTCAAGCACTCATAAAGACGATCAATGGAAAATAGATATCCAGGATCACTCTGCAACTAACCGAACATCTCCACTAGCCTGTCCACGATCTTGTTGAAGCTGCCCCCCGCTCTCGTCCCGCTCTGCACAAATGTCTGCCCGCGATCGCCCAGGGCGCAGACACCCGGATCGATGGGAATAGCCCCCAGGAAGGGCACATTCATCTCCTCTGCCATTCCTCGTCCACCGCCGGCGCCAAAGATGCTTATGCTCTCATTGCAGTGCGGGCAGATCAGGCCGGACATATTCTCCACGATGCCCAGCACGGGAATCTTCATGGCCTTGACCATGTTCACCGCTTTGCGGCTGTCCAGGAGCGCGACCTCCTGAGGTGTGGTTACTATTATCGCCCCGGCCAGCTCGGGAATGAGCTGCACCACGGAAAGCGGCTCGTCACTGGTGCCGGGCGGCAGGTCGATGAGCAGAAAATCAAGCTCGCCCCAGTTCACATCCTGGATGAACTGCTTGATGGCGGCCATCTTCATGGGCCCGCGCCAGACCACAGGTGTCTCGCGGCTGCTGAGAATGAGAGCCATGGAGGCAACCATAATGCCATCAGCCTGGGCGGGCTCAATTCCCTCCGTCCCTTGTTTCAGCCTTGCCTCCTCGATTCCCAGAAGCTTGGGGATATCCGGGCCAGTGATATCGGCATCCAGTATGCCGACCTGGAGGCCCTTCATCTGCAGAGCACGGGCCAGGTTGACGGAGACGGTGCTCTTGCCTACGCCCCCCTTGCCGCTGGCGATGATGATCTTGTGCTTGATTTTGGCCATGCGATCGACCTTGCTGGTGCACTCTTGTCCATCGCTTTGATCCTTACAGGAGCCCTTCTGGGCACAATCAGAATTACAGTATTTGATATCAGGTTCCTCCGAGAGAGAGGTATATAGCTACCACCTCCCCCTGCCATCAAGAACCGATATACTTTTTGGTCCAGTAGATATGTTCTTGCAGCCGTTTTGGCCAGCAGCCAGAGGATCTCCTAGCCACCCCATAGCACTCCTTGCTATCTGTGGATCTCAATTGTAGTGGGCAATCACCTTGGACACCTTTGCATTTGGATCGAAGATCATGACTTCGATGGCCATCTTTCCCATGACTGCCTTGTAGTAGATGGCAATAGAGTCAATGCTTTGTGTGCACTCGACAAGTTCAAAATGCAGGTCAGGTACTCTCTCGAAGGCAGCGTGCCAGTATTGACGCACATTGGATTTGCCTTGGAGAGTACCGCTGTCAATCCCCATGGCAACCTTGATCATCGGGGTGGTTACCTCGACATCGTCGGCGTAGTGACTCATGATTCGATCCAAATCGTGAGAATTCCACGACTCAATCCATTCCGCTGCGAACTTCTTTGAATCTGGCAACATGCTCATTCTTCCTCTGCTTCCATCACCATTATTTCTTAAGATCACTGAATGGGGCTTGAAGCCCTCGGGCACCTCAGGGCATTTGAAGAGATCATCTCAGTTGTTGGCAATGCAATCAGAGTCATTGTTCATTCGCGTGTGCATATATACGTCGTCTGAAATCCATCCCTGTATTCGGCTGCATCAATTCGGAACCCACTCCTCTTGATGATGCCTTCCATGATCCAGTCATATGTGCCGAACTCGTCCCTGACAAAAATCAGTGCTTCTTGTGCCAGTCGGGCATTTGCCGTGACCCCGACCGCCTGTATCCAATCCTCGATCTTCGCCCCGCTATTTTCTTCC
>JAPKYC010000023.1 GCA_026394505.1 Methanothrix sp. | reverse complement strand
GGCAGGCCTGCCCCACATCCTGGGCGGAGAGGGGAGATATTAAGGAGAAGTCCGTCACCTTTGAGATCTCGGCGAAGTTGTAGCCCCGGCTGCGATCGAAGGGATTGTCAAAAGCCACGCCAAGCTTCACAGGACCCAAATCAGAGGTTATATTTCGGGCATAATTTACAATCATCATGAGCTGATCCTGCTTCCACTCTGTCCATCTCTCCTGGTTGTAGCTATTGATATTGACTTTGCTGAGATCTATGCCGGTATCCTGATAGAATTTCTCCTTGCAAACATTGCAGTAGCAATAATTCTCATCCTGGAAGCCGAAATTATAAAGCACAACGCCATCGGCCTTGTAGTCGTCTATCAGCGTTTCTATCAGATTATAGAGATTGTCCCTTGCCTCTTGGTTTGCAGGGCAAAAAAGGGAGGCATTGCCGCCGATATCGGGATTTGCCAGTTGCAGCAAGCTTTTGTCGATCCTGGAATCGTCAGTTGCCGGCAAGTCAAGGCCTGCCTCGGCGAGCATGGCTCTCCTGGCCTGCGGCACCTCTTCTATGTCTCCTGCCGCCCCCGGTTCGGAGATAACGGGAATCTCAAGAGTTGCTGTAATGTAAGCTTTCAGACCGTCTTTGTGGGCTGCTTCTACCAATGCTTTTACTTGATCTCCCGCCCCGTGAATGGTTATGGCGCTGATATTTGCCGCCTTGAATGTGCCAAGGATGGCATAGGCACCATATCTTTGCAGATCGCTCTCTTCCACCCAGCCGTTTCTATCGCCGGCATGGACCGCTTTGGGAAGAATCAGCATAGGTAATGCCCGGGTCTTATTTTCCAGAGACCAGATGGCAAGAGGAGTAGCTGCAATGGCTGCATGCCAATCGTCTGCTCCGACTAAAATCACATCCGCGAGGTCGCCCTTAACTCCTCTTTCCAGGGGTGCGTCCTCTGCTAAGCAATTGGACATGATTGCTATGAATAATATTAGATATAGCAGCCTCACACATTCACCTCTTCTATTTTGACGCCTGCATCCAGCAGTGGCTTTGTATACTCCGCTCTAATCTCGCCTACGAAGAGCACCCGGGAGAGGGTAACATTTCTTTTTGTCATTTGCTTTATGGCGGCATTGGCGTTCTCGGTCACATCGCCCTCGCACAGCACAATTGGCGTGCCTGCCATCTTGGCCGCCTGATAGGCCCTGAAGATATCAGCCGGCCTGGAGCCGGATAAGACCACCTCGGCCGTTCCATTCCGCCAGATTTCTGCCGCAAAGAGCCAGCACTCTTCGTAAAGGCTACTTCCGTCAATGCGCTTGATTTCGACGCCGTCCAGTGCTTTTTCGGCGTCTTTAGAGACGATGGATTGATTGCCCAAAATCACAATCGTGTAGTAGTCCTGCAGCTTCTCCTGATTCATTTCACTTATTTTGCCCGGGGGAACGGTAATAATATCAAAGTTCGCAATTCCATTGCCCAGGCTGCTTACGGATGCGATAGTGCTGTAGAGGAAGTCATCTCCCGTCAGAATGACCATGCCTTGTGGCAAGATCACTTTGATGGATGCTATCTCTTCCGGCATGGGAATGCCGTGCGAGTCCATGAGCCGGAAGACAAGCGGATAGTCGCCGCTTTGCGAAGCCAGCAGGGTGAAATTGGCAATGCCAGGGCTTTTCGGGGCAACTTCTACCGTCTGGGCTAAAGGTATGACCATGAGATCAGGAGGCGTTACTATCCCCACCATTACCTTCTCCTTGACATCCAGCATGATGTTGAAGGAGCCTTTGTAGGTCTTGTTGGTCACTATTTTTTCCGGGACCTTGATTTCCACGTTGTAGCCCCGAACTGCCACGGCAAATTCAACCACCGCCTCAACAGAAGAATTCTTGGACTGGTTGCCCAAAGAGGTGGCTACGATTGCAAGATTGCCTTTCTTGCCGGGTTTGGAGGTTTGCACCTGCAGCTTCATGGTATGGGTTATGCCTGTGTCTAAAGGCACATCGTAGGGAAGGGCTAGCGTTTTTTCTCCATCCATCAAGCTCACGCTCCACCCATCCGGCAGCGGCCCGGCGTCGATAGAGGCCACATCCCTAAAAGCGCCCAGGTTTTTAACAGCCAGATCGAACTGAGCGATATCTTCGGCATTGGCAGAAAGCACAGCAGACTTGGCATCATCAATGGTCATGCCAATGCCATAGCTCTCCTGTCCGATGACAGTGAGAGCGAAGTCTATTCTCATGGGCAGCGAGGGAGGAGCGCTGTCCAGTAAATATATAAATCCGGTGTAAGTTCCCGGTCGTGTCTCAGGAGGCAGGGCAAAGTAGATCTTAATCTCTGCTTTGTCCTGAGGCATGAGCGGTTTTTCTTCGGGCATGCCCAGGAATATGTAGTCCCTGGCAGTTCCGCTCATTTGAGTTTTTGAGATCTTGAAGATTGTTGCATCTCCAATATTGGCGACCTTAAGCGTTCTCTCCTCCAGGTCACCTGGATGGAGCACAACATCAAACCTTTCCTTGTCTGCCTCCAGCTGGGCGGAGCTGGCGGCAATCAGCAGGAATAGAATAACAATCGGGTATATTAGCCTCATCTAATTCTCTCTCAATAAGCAACTCCACTCGACGGGCTAGTTTATATCTGTTATGTATCAGACCAACAGAGTGGTGTTTCCTTGGATAGAGAGAAAGCCTTTCTGGTGGCCACGCCCTTCAAGAAGCGCGGCAAGACTAGCTTGAAAATCAGCGACTTTATCTTTGCTCTATCCCTCGACCTGAAATGGGGGCCGCCGGAGAAAGTGCGCGCCCTCTTGAGGGAAGCGGAAGCTGAAGGCATGGTTAAGATGGAAGGCGAGATGGTAAATGCCATCTTTGATGCCGCGGCAGTGGCGGTTCCCCTGGGATTCAAGCCGTCCACGGAGGAGGGCATACTGGATCAGGGAATAAGGCTCATCACCTCCCACACGGGAATGAGCCGAAAAGAGGTCATTGCTCTTGCCAATGAGAAACAGGATTCCTTGAAAAAGCTGGTGGAGCTGGATGCCGTGGTCCTATTGATCGCCAGAGAGATGGGCATCGATGTCCGCGAGCTGGCTTCTACTGCCTACGAGAACCTGCTGGCTCGCGACAAGGAATCGTAAGCTTAATCTTCCATGGGGAAGGGACAGGGGGTTTATGACTCCCAGGGTTCTGTTCACAACCATTTATAGAAAAGGCTTTGAGCCTTACGACTACATCGGAGCCAATACCAGGTCGTGGTTCAGATTTTACTGGCCGCGCATCCAGTCCTTCGGCCTGAGATTTCTCAAGCAGAACATTCCCGAGCTGGAGATCCTGGAGTTTCCCACCTGGGATGAGTACCAAAAGAAGCTGCAGGAGGGATGGGATGTGGTGGGGCTCTCCTTTTACCTGAGTGAGACCCATGAAGCCCTGGAGATGGTGGATGCGGCGCGGGCCGCGGGAGCCGGCGAGGTTTGGGCGGGAAACTATGGCGCGCTGACCACTGCCGTGCAGGACAGGTTCGATCGGATCTTTGTGGGCTACTCGGAGCGAGAGCTCGCCCCCTATTTCGGACGGCAGATCAAGGACATAATTCATCCCCCCCTTATCGAGTATCTCAACACGCCCTTCAATATCAAGCTGAACATTTACGGAGTGCTGTTCACCACGCGCGGCTGCCCGGTGGGCTGCAAGTTCTGCCAGACGCCGGTCTTCTGCAATAAGCCCAATATCATCTCGCTGCAGAGCATAGAGCGAGTTTTGGCCTACTATAAAGAGCAAGGCATCAATGTCGTTTTGATCGAAGATGAGAACTTTGGGTGCAATCGCCGCCATGCCGATGCAGTGGTAGAGCTCTTGGACAAGTATCAGATGGTCTGGGGATGCATGGCGCGGGCCGATTATCTGAGAACGAAGATCGACGATTGGGCGGACATGAGGCAGAAGAACGGCAAAAAGGTGTCCGGCTTTGGGGGAGCGGCCATCGGCATTGAAAACCTGCATCAAGAGCGCCTGGACCAGATGAAGAAGAAGGAAGGCACAAAGGACATTCTAGAGACGCTGAGCATGCTGAAAGCAAGGAATCTGGGCAGCGTGGGCTATTACATGATCGGCTTTGAGGAGGACACTAAGGAGTCGCTACGCGAGGACATAAAGAAGCTGGCGGAACTGAAGCTGGACATAACTCAGATCTGCGTCATAACTCCTCTACCCCAGACGCCCATGTGGATGGAGATCGAGGAGAAGTTCGGCATCTGGGATCACGACTATCATCACCACGACGGCAAGCACATGGTCTGGAATCATCCTCGCATCAAGCC
>JAPKYC010000043.1 GCA_026394505.1 Methanothrix sp. | reverse complement strand
AATTAATATTATTGAGATTATGCAGCAGCTCATGACCAGAAGGCGTGGTCTTGTATAGCCGTTCTTCTTTTACCAGATACCCGTGCGAAGTTAACCATTCTAGGTATAATCCTGCATTTTTAAAATTAAGGTTTACCTGGTAGACGATTTTGGTCTTACTTGATCCATCCGTTTTGCAGATATTGAGAATACAGCCAAGTATCTCCAGCTTATTTCTTCGCGTCATCTCCACGCCCCACTCTTTGTCGGCCTCCGTTTACTATATTATAGCAGACACTGATAAAACTTTCGTAACTTTGATATTATGTATTTTTCGGCAACTAAAAATATATAATATAATCATCCGCGCACAACAGATGCAATCGCCATATCCAGTTCTTGTGCATCCCGTCGCAGCAGTTCGTCTCCCCGGCCCTTGAGCTTTGCCAGATCCCGGCGCAATGGTCCCAGGCGCAAAGCCACGTTCTGTCCCTCTGCCGGGGATGCCATCTGCCGCAGCCTCTCCAGCCTCTGCCTCATGGCATCCGGCCTTTGCAGCAGTTCCGACAGATCTTGCAGGGCCTTGACGACGCTCTTGCCGCGCGCTGTTAGCTCCAGGCAATTGATCCTCCCCTCCGGTCGCGACTTGACCAGACCCTGCGCTTCCAGCTCACGAAAGATGCTACAGGTATGGGGGAAGGTAGAGTCTATGCGCTTGGCGACCAGCGCGGCGTAGGCGTGCTCTATCTCACCCACGGCCATTATGGCTAAAACGGGCTTTTCCCGGAGGAAAAGCCGCTCTAGTGGTTCACGCATGATTTATCGGACATTCAGGCTTGCACAGCAGCTTGTGTTTGGACCTGGGTGGGTGTGATGACCGGGGCGAAAAGGGCCTGCTCCGGCGGGGTTATGTCAGTTGGCCTGTCAAAGTCGTAATACCGATCAGCCGTCTCTATGCTGACCGAGATTTCTCCCAGCCGAATCGATTGATTGAGCATCTTCATCTGGCCGGTATTGGGATCCATTGCTCCTATGACCTCAGGCGTCATGGAAAAGCTCATAACGCTTTGGTATTTCACAGGCAAGTAGGACTTCTTGGAGATCCAGATCGTCTTTTCTATTTTGCCGGTCTCATTCAGCTCGGTTCTGTTGACGGAGGGCAGATACATGGGATACTGGGTCAACTTGGCAGCTATGGCAAAAGCGGCATTATGTAGATTGAGGTAATCCCCGCTTCCGGTTACTATCAACAATTTGTAGGCATCCTCGCCATTGACAGCCTCCGAGACAAGATCCCCTGTCATGGAAAGATTAAACGTCTCTGCTATGGCCTTTACCTGATTATTTTTGTCCTGGCCCCAAACCACTTCCTTAGACCGCGAGTCCACGAGATGGGTCCAATTGCCGCTCTCATCATTCACATAAGTTGAGTTTCCTATCTGATAAACATCGGCACTGGTGGTGCTGGTGTTCGCAGGCTGGCCCGGCAACTCCACCTGATTCCTGGTCGAGCCGCTTGCATGAGCCTCTAAGCTCGACAGGTTTACAGCGGCAACAGTCTCAGCGTTTTCCGTGACTGTGGTTAACTTCTCAGGAGTTGCATTGGCCCCAGTATTGAGCTTCAGGATCTGAGTCACTGAACTATTGATGCTGTAGCTGGTCAGGTTTTCGGCTGCTGCAATGGACAGAGTCTTGAGCTCTCCTGCACTCTTATCCGCAACGCTTGGGCCTTTCTCCGTGCAGCCGGAGAACGCCACGGCAATCAACATAAGAACTAGTAGTAATCTCTTCATATTTTATAACTCCAATCTTATTCATTTAAGCCTAATTTTGCCCGGCGGGCAAAAACTTTTCTCCTGTGATCATCTCAAAGAGCTTGATGTAGATCCGGCTCGTCTCTTGCACCACTTGAGACGGCAGAGCCGGGATGGCAGGCTCCATTCCACCAGCGTCTCGGGCGGCATAGAGCAGGTCTTTGTAGCCCGTCTGGCGGTAGTACTGGCGCACATACTCCTTGGATAGGTCCACGAACTCACCCCGCTCATAGCTGGCCTTGTCCCAGAAGCGGTCCTCGTCTGCGGTTCCGTAGACATCGATCACCATGATCTGTCGATCCTCATCAAAGGCCAGCTCTTTTTTGCCATCCACGTGAATCAGGCCTCGCGAGGCAACGCTCTTGCCGATGTCATCATCGATCTTGAGCACAACCTCCCGGGCGTCCTCATACTCCTTGGGCGACAGCCCGGAGATCTGCAGAGCTTCCTCTTTTTTCAGCAACCGATCGGTCTTCTCCAGCTTGGTGGATACCTCCAGGAAGGGCTCGGGAAGAATCTCGCCGGAGCGAACCGTGTGTCCGGAGGCAAAGCCCAGATCCTTGGCCTGAACCCTTCCCTCCTTTACCCGGTCGTAGAGAGAGCCGGCCACATACCAGCGGCAGATCCACTCCAAGGGAATGAGGTAGTTCTTGGACCGGCTGGTGATCTGCTGCGGCTGGAGGATGTCCACCTTTTTGCAGATCATGCCTGCCGGGGCCCGGTACTCTAAAAAGTGGGTCTTGATGCCCATCCGAGCAGCCCTCTCAAACCAATAGACGCCCTCCCTACTGAGAGTCTCACCCTTAAAGGGGATCAGGCTGGGAATGACCTTGTCGAAGACGGAGATGTTGTCGGTGAAGAGAAACTCCAGTCGGTCCCCGATATCGTAGGCCTCTTTGACCTTGCCCTTCATCAAAAGCTTGCGCTGCATCGGAGCCTATCTGACCGGGAAAGATGATAACACTTTTGCTTTTGGTGCCACAAAAGCGAGCCTGCCGTCCGGGTGACTGCCGTTTTAAATTTTAAAGAAAAAAGAGGATAAGAGCGGTCTATTCCTCTCCGCCCATGCCACCCATTCCTGGGGGCATGCCACCCATGCCACCGGGCATGGCGCCCGCTCCGCCGGACTTGGAGGCGATGACATCGTCGATGCGCAGAATCATGACTGCGGCCTCAGTGGCACTGTTGATGGCCTGGGTCTTGACCCGCAGGGGCTCGACCACGCCCAGCTTCAGCATGTCCACGGGCTCGCCGGTGTCCATGTCCAGGCCGGCGCTCTTAATGCCCTTCTCATGCTGACTTCTCAGAGCCACCAGGGAATCGATCTGATCAAGACCGGCGTTCTCGGCCAGGGTCTTGGGAATGACTTCCATGGAGTCCGCGAAGGCCTCAATGGCCAGTTGCTCGCGACCGCCCACGGTTGCCGCGTACTCGCGAAGACGCAAAGCTAGCTCTACCTCAGGGGCACCGCCGCCGGGAACAAGCTGTTTGTCCTCTACGACTACGCCCACAACGCGCAGCGCATCTTCCATGGCCCGGCTCAACTCATCGACCACGTGCTCGGTTCC
>JAPKYC010000289.1 GCA_026394505.1 Methanothrix sp. | reverse complement strand
CCTAGTCGACGACTGCAACGTTCGCGTCTTCACCGGCGACGATGCCCTGGCAGACGAGATTGATGATCAGTACCTGATCGACATCAACAAGATGTTCCCAGCCGACCAGGCCGAGGCCCTCAAGGCCGCTATCGGCAAGACTAGCTGGCAGGCCATCCACGTTCCAACCATCGTCGTCAGGTCCTGCGACGGCGGCACCACCTCCCGGTGGAGCGCCATGCAGCTATGTATGACTTTCATCGACGCCTACAACATGTGCGCCGGTGAGGCTGCTGTGGCTGATCTGGCCTACGCCGCCAAGCACGCCGCCGTTCTGCAGATGTCCGAGATGCTGCCCGCCCGCAGGGCCCGCGGCCCCAACAACCCCGGCGGACTGTCCTTCGGATTCCTGGCCGATATGATCCAGACCTCCAGGACAAACGCTGCCGATCCAGTGAAGGTCTCCCTGAACGTAGTCGCCGCAGGCGCTGCGCTCTACGACCAGATCTGGCTGGGAAGCTACATGTCCGGCGGTGTCGGATTCACCCAGTACGCCACTGCCGCCTACACCAACGATGTCCTGGACGACTTCTGCTACTACGGCGTCGATTTTGCCGCAGACAAGTTCGGAGGATTCGCCAAGGCACCCAAGACCCTGGATCTAGCCAAGGAGCTGGCCACAGAGGTCAACGCCTACGGCATAGAGCAGTATGAGGCATTCCCGACTCTGCTCGAGGATCACTTCGGTGGGTCCCAGAGAGCATCCGTTCTGGCAGCCGCATCCGGTATCACCTCGGCAATCGCCTCTGGCCACAGCCAGATAGGCCTGGCCGGCTGGTACCTGTCCATGCTCCTGCACAAGGAAAGCTGGGGACGCCTGGGCTTCTTCGGCTACGACCTGCAGGATCAATGCGGTCCAACCAACGTGTTCTCCTACCAGTCAGACGAGGGCGCACCCCTCGAGCTGAGAGGAGCTAACTACCCCAACTACGCAATGAACGTAGGTCACCAGGGCGAGTACGCAGGCATATCCAGCGCCGCACACGCCGGCCGCATGGACGCCTTCGCATGCAACCCCTTGATCAAGGTAACCTTCGCCAACCCCGGCATGGTATTCGATTGGGCAGATGTCCGCGCTTGCTTCGGCAAGGGTGGCGCCCGCGAGTTCCGCGCTGCAGGCGAGAGAAGCCTGGTCATGCCCGCAGTGTAGGCCAAAAGCCTACAACTCTTTTCTTTTTTTAAATAGTATTAAATGCCATTAAGGCATGTCCAATACCAGGTGAGAATAATGAAATATGGCAAAATTTTGCTGAGTATGGCAGCCTTCGCGGCGTGCCTGATGATCGGCATTGCATTGGGACAGGACTATCTGGATGGCGGATACGTCGGTAGATCCGATGGCAGCGATATAGCTCAATACTTCACAGACCCGATCTTTTCCATAAATCCCACAGGAGCACAACGACAGAGCTGGGAACAGATGTACTATCCCTACTTCGGGGCGGAGTTCTTCCGAGACTACTCCCGGCCTTATCAGTTCAGGCCCGGCATTTATCCTGGACCTTTTGGCGTATATCCTTTCAACCCAGAGCCATATTATTCAGACTTCAGATTGAGTTCTTTAGCGGGGATGCAGTGGGAGCCGTTCCAAAAGAACTGGGCTGAAACTCAAAACTATGCCAGAGCAAGCTCATCCATGAGAGTATACCAGAATGGGGTTTGGGTAACGCCGTAAAAATGTGATACCAATGCCTAGCCCACGACAGCGGCCCTATGAGATGCCGCATCGCTGCCGGATAGCCGTGCCAGGATAACACCCACAATCTTGTCGAATGCCTTTGCCGCCAATGTCTCGTTCTTGGCGAATGCTTGGCCCATGTCGCCAAGTCTCCCGATCTCCGCGTCCAGAGGTATGGCACCCAGGAACGGCACATCCAATTCTTTGGCGGCCCTTTCACCGCCCCCTGTTTTAAAGACCTCTATCCGTCCACCGCAGTGGGGGCAGATCAAGCCGCTCATGTTCTCAATTATCCCCAGCATGGGCACATCCATCATGAGGAACATGTTCACCGCCTTGCGGGAATCAAGCAATGCCACCTCTTGCGGGGTGGTGACAATGACGGCTCCATCCAGGCCGGTGATGAGCTGAGCGACACTGATGGGCTCGTCACTGGTTCCAGGAGGCAGGTCCACCAGCAGGAAGTCGAGGTCGCCCCAGTTGACATCGGATACGAACTGCTTTAAGGCTGCCATCTTCATGGGGCCGCGCCAGACCACGGGAGAGTCCCGGCTCTTCAAGAGCAGGGCCATGGAGACGGCCTTGATGCCGGCGGCATCTGCCGGCTGCAGCCCCCCCGGGCCGGACATCAGTTTGTGGTCCTCTATTCCCAGGAGCTTGGGGATATTGGGGCCGGTGATGTCTGCGTCCAGGATGCCCACTTTAAAGCCCCTGCTTTGCAGGGCTGCGGCTAAATTTACGGTAACGGTGCTCTTGCCCACGCCGCCCTTTCCGCTTCCTATCACGATCTTGTGCTTGATCCTGATCATGCGGTCTTCTGTCTCTTTTTGCCGGGCTCTGGGGTCTTCGCAGCTTCCTTTGTCGGCGCAGGAGCTGCAAAGGCCCTCGCAGCTCTCTTTGCCGGCATCATTTGATAGGGGTGCACTCATATCAACACCAAATTTTCTTCTCAGCAGAAAAAGGAGCTTATGAGATCATCTATTTAATCTTTGCTAATTTTATCCGATTCCTTTAAATCAGCAAGCTTAGAGCCAAGGTGCTCCAGTCGCGATCTGAGAAGCGTCAGCTCCCTTTCCATGAGCTGCATATCATCCTGTCGAGCCTGCTCTTTCATGTCTTTCGAGCCTTCTCCGCCCCGTAGGACGAAGCTGCCTCCTTCGATTCGCAACCCCATCCCGTAGACCAGGGCGGCAGCGATCTTCTTTCTGGCATCCATGAGATCATTCCAGAAGGCTTTTCTTGAGATGCCCATGTAAAATGCCGCTTCCTCCTGGTCCAGGTCCAGCAGGTCCACCAGCCGCACCGTCTCCAGCTCTTCCAGGGTCATGGATATGGCCTCAATCCTGGGGCAGCCCTCAGGCATGAAGCAGCGAACCAATGGGACCTCCGATATCCAGCGCCTCCCCCTTCTTCTTCCTCGACAGGGACACATAACAGTAGATATTTAAAAGCCGTATTTCAATGTTCCCCCCACAGAAATATTTAAATATATTATCTCATAAGTTACTAATATTAGATCGAAAAGCTGCGGTCCAGGTCCTGGATGGGCATGAACTGTAGCCCAAATTTATTAATTGCGCCCTTCTGGTCGTCTCAGATAGAAATTGTTGCCCAAATATTCGGTCTTGATGAGCTTTCCCTGATCGATCAGCCTTTGCACAAGCTCCCAGCTCTCCTGGGCCTGCTGCAAAAATTTTCTGACCGCCGCTTCTCTCATGGGATGGACGGCGGCAATTGAGAGAATGTCGCTCTCCACATTGCCTGTAAGATCGAAGCTATCTCCTTCATATCCTACGAGAAGCTCGACGTGCTTTACCCTGGTGCTAAATATCTGGTAGGCGCGATTGATGCTTTCCTCCGAGGGCATTGTGGCCCATGTTTCCGCGGGTGGCCGGGTGGGCACTGAGATATAGGCAACGGCCGGATTAACCTTTTCCAGGAATTCAGCTATGGTCCGCAAAGAATTGCAATCGTCGTTTATGCCGGCCAGAAGCATGCTTTCTGTGGCAAGCACGCCTTTGAAATCCTTCGAGAAATCCAGGATGCCCTGCAAAATTGCCTCATGCCGCAGCGCTCGATGTGGCCTATCCATTCGCCGCCAGATGCGTTCATCCAGGGCATCCACCTTGAGCGAGACCCAATCGGCCATTGCCAACTCCTCTCGCACGCCATCATCCCAGATCTGGGAAGCATTGCTGATCACGGCTATCCTGATGCCCAGGGATCTCAGCATATTGATCTCCCTGCTCAAATTTATGTCCAGGGTGGGCTCTCCATCGGGCACGAAGGTAAGGTAATCGATGGCCAGCCCCTGGCTTCGCGAACTGTCCACCTTCTCCTTCACCTCCTGGTAGATCTCCTGGGGCGAGTAGAAGGAACTGCGCTTGATTTCCATCTGCAAAGTTCTGCCCACTTGGCAGTAGACGCATGAATAGCTGCATATCTTGGCAGGTATGTTGTTTATGCCCAGGCTGCGCCCCAGCCGTCGCGAGGGCACGGGTCCGAAAGCTATCATTCTTTTGCACCTTCATATATTTTTAGAGCTGAATTGTGTCTCCCACGGCCAGAGGCCGGCACCTCTCGCCCAAAGATTCCTGCAGCCGATAGACGGCCTTCTGCCCAGTGCAGTGTCCCGGCCTAACGATGGCGGGATCAAGCTTTCGCAACGCCTCTGCCGTAGCTTCTATGCGCTTATCATCCGCTTCCATGAGGTGAAAGCCTCCTATCAAGGCATACAGCTTCTCAACTCCCGTGATCTTCTGGGCATGCCGGATGGTATTGATGATACCGGAGTGAGCACAGCCGGTGATGACGACAAGCCCTTTGCCCGGCATGTTGACAGCCAGGGCCTGGTCGTCCGGGATGGTGTCCTGGCAGTACTGGCCTTCCCTGACCGTCCAGAAGCCCTCCACTTTCTCGATGGTCTCGATGCGCGGCACCTCACCGGTGGTCATGACCCCCGGCGCTACTGCAGCCGGACCCCGGCAATCGAGCATGATCGCCCCGGCTGCCTTGGCCTGTGTTCGGGTGAAGGGCGCTCCTATGAACTGGAGAGCGGGTCGATCTTTCAGCTTTGGCGAGAAGATATCAGGATGGGCCAGGATGCATATTCTGCCGTTTCGGCGCTGCAGGACTCCCATCAGGCCACCCGTGTGATCATAATGGCCGTGGCTGAGGCAGATGAGATCAATTACGTTCAGATCGAGATCCAAGGCATCAGCATTATGCAGCATCACCTCGGAAGAGGCTCCCGTGTCCCAGAGCAGCCTTATCCTCTCCGGGCCATAGCCCAGCTCCAAAAAGATGGACAGGCCATGCTGGGCCCAGACAGAAGAGTTGTCAAGCGAGGCGGAGTTCTCAACTATAATGGTCAGACGGGGGTCCTGCAACATGGACAAATATTAAAGTCGCTGACAGCTTAAAGCTGACGTGCTGCCTAAAGATCGTACTGCCTTGCAGAGAAGACGGTGGTCCGCACTTTTATCCAGGACTATCTTAATGCGTTAGCTACATTTAAGATTGCATTTATCCATATACGGGGCCTGGAGGTGATGGCAATAGCTGAAATTCATATGCATAAAAACCCTGCTATCTTGACAGAGAACCTGACCAAGCGCTATGGCGATCTTCTCGCCGTGGATCATATCAGCTTCCAGGTAAATGAGGGCGAGATCTTCGGCTTTCTTGGGCCCAACGGCTCAGGCAAGACCAGCACCATCCGCATGCTGGTCGGCCTCTCCCAGCCTGAGGAAGGCCGGGCCAGCATCCTGGGATACCGACTTCCGGCCGAGATCACCCAGGCCAAGAGATATGTGGGCGTGGTGCTGGATGCCTCCAACCTCTATGACGAACTATCCGCGCTCGATAACCTTCTCTTCATGGCCAGGCTCTACGGCGTGCCGCGAGACGAGCAAAAATCGAGGGCCTACCAGCTCCTCAAAGACTTCGGCCTTTACGAACGAAAGGATGATCGGTTTGGCACCTTCTCGCGGGGCATGAAGAGAGCTCTCACCATAGCTGCCGCCTTGATACACGAGCCGCGCCTTCTCTTCCTGGATGAGCCGACCACTGGCCTGGACGCGGCTGCCGCCCGGTCCTTGCGGGGCCTCATCTCCAGATTGCGCGAGAAGGGTCTGACCATCTTTCTCACCACCCATTATCTGGAGGAGGCGGACCTGCTCTGCGATCGCATTGCCATACTGGTGCGGGGCAAGATTGTAAAGATCGATACTCCTGCTGGGCTCAAGCGCCTGGTGCAGACTCAATCGTTAATTGAGTTTTCTTTCGCGCGAGATGTCTCTGCTTTAACCGGTGATCTCCGCCGCAGGCTTGGCGGGGCGGAGGCCGCTTTTTTGGACGAGAGCCGGGTTCGGATTTATGGGGGCGATCCGCCCCAAATATTTGATGCCGTTTTTCAGTTCTCAAGAGATAATGGGATTGGCATTGAGGCGGCCAGCACCATCCGGCCCAGCCTGGAGGACGCTTTCCTCAGGATAACCGGCCTTTCCACTGTGGTTATGGGCACAGAAAAGGGCGGGGGGAAAGGAAAAGGGGGCCGGCAATAATGTGGCAAGATCAATTGCGAGGTATCTATTATATCGCACTCAAGGATATGAAGACGTATTACCTCAAGCCACCGGCCATAAGCTGGGGCATGGTCTTTCCTTTAGCATGGACGCTGGCCTTTTATCTGCGAAGCCCAGGGGACTTTGCCGAGCTGGTGCCGGGACTGCTCGCCATGACCATACTTTTCAGCACCACGGCGGCTGAGGCCGTGGTCATCAACTTCGAGCTGCGCCTGGGAACACTGGAGAGGCTGCTTTTAGCGCCGGTGAGCATAACCTCCGTCCTCCTGGGAAAGGTGCTGGGCGGCTTTCTCTTCGGGCTATTAATGACGGCGATCGTGGCCGCAGCATCCATTCTCTATCTAGGGCTGCAACCCGACATTATCGGACTGGCTCTGATAGCAGTGCCCTCTCTGATGGTCTTCTCTTCTATGGGCGCTCTCTTCAGCGTGTCGGTAAAGGAGGTCTTCGAGGCCCAGACCCTGCTCAATCTGCCCAGGTTCTTCATGGTCTTCCTCTGCGGCGTGGTGTATCCCGTCTCTGCCCTGCCCGAGGGACTGCAATTGCTGGCGCGGCTACTGCCCTTGACCTACACCGTGCAGGGCTTACAGGCCTCTTTTTTTGCGGGACGAGATTCGATGTTGCTACAGAACCTTCTTGTTCTCCTCGTGTTTTTGATTTTGTTCTTGCTCCCCGCCATCAAGCTGCTGCACAGGAGGTTTGAGTGACTGATTCGCAGATAAGCAGCAAATTAAAATAGATTCTTCCCTATCAGATTCTTGTGGAAGAAAATATTCTGGCAGCTCTCGCGCTCACCCTCTTTGCCGGCCTGGCCACTGGCATAGGCAGCCTGATCGCCTACTTCATCCCAAAGCCCGATATGCGCTACCTCTCCTTGAGCCTGGGATTTGCGGCCGGTGTGATGATCTACGTGGGGTTTGTGGACCTCTTCTTCAGCGCCAAAGCCGTCTTGGGATTAGGCTACGCCAATCTCTTCTTCGGTTGCGGGCTTGTCCTCATCTATCTGCTGGACTATCTCATTCCTCATATTCACATGGATGGACTGGTGGATTCTCAATGCAACCGTCTCTACCGGAGCGGCATAATGACCACCATCGGCATAGCCATCCACAATCTGCCCGAGGGCATGACCGTGGCTTTGGTCTCTCTGACGGATCTGCGTCTGGGAATACCGGTTGCCATAGCCATCGCCATTCACAATATCCCGGAAGGGATTGCCTGCTGCATACCGCTTTACTGCGCCACATCCGACCGGAAGAAATCCTTCTTGCTCTCTTTCGCCGCCGGCATGACCGAGCCCCTGGGAGGTGTCGTGGCTGTGCTTCTGCTCTATCCCTTTCTTAATGCCTGGATCTTGGCGGCAGCCTCGGCCCTGGTGGCAGGGATCATGGTCTTCATCTGCTTTGATGAGCTCATACCCATTGCCAATAGATACGGCAGCGAGCATCTTACCAACATAGGAATCATAGCCGGATTTTTCGTTATGATGATCGGACTTGGTTTAATGGAAAATATTTGAGGTCTTATGAATAGTGCTCCATTGCCACGATTTGACGGAGCAAATCTTGCGTCCCCCAAGCCAAGGCTTAAATAATTTCTCACAATATTACAATTTACTATAAGAAAAGCTGATCTCGTTGCAGATAGGATTCCGCACCTTCGAGATCAAAGCTTTCTATCTGGTGATGGATGATGAAGGCAATACTCTTAGGCAGCCTATTTCTGCTGCTGGCGGCACTTTTGAGCGCTGCTTATGCTTCTGATCAGGATCTGCTCATAGTGAAGGATAACTATACCAGTGAGCTAAACGATAGCGCTCTGGGACTGGCCCTGACGGGGCAGCCTTCTGGGGGCCTGACTGCTCAGGAGAAAGAGGGCTTGCTCTATATGGTCGAGGAGGAGAAGCTGGCGGGAGACGTCTATCTGGCCCTCAACGAGAAGTGGAACCTTCGTGTCTTTGACAATATCGGCCGGGCGGAGCGGACCCATGAGACAGCCGTCAAGATGCTTTTAGAGAGGTACTCGCTGCCCGATCCCATAAAAGGGGCAGGAGAGTTTTCCAACAAAACCCTACAGGGGCTCTATGATGATCTGGTGAGCCAGGGAAGTGCTTCTGCAAAGGATGCCCTGCAGGTGGGAGCGGCCATAGAGGAGATAGATATCCTCGACCTGGAAGGGCGCATGGCCCAAACGGACAGAGAGGATATATTGCTGGTTTATGCCAATTTAAAGAGCGGCTCAGAAAACCACTTGCGTGCCTTTGTAAATAATCTGCAAAGGCAAGGGCATGAATACAGCCCCGAGTATCTCTCTCAGGATGAATACGATGGCATAATCCGCAGCTAACAATAGATTTAACAATGTCCGTTATTGATCCCATCGGGGCATTTCCCCTCCAGACACCCTCGGTGTTGAGAGTTGCCCTCTATTCCCTGCTCTTCAACCTGGGCTTGGTGGGGGCCAAGCTCTTTCTCTCTGCTCTCTCGGGAAGCCTGGCGCTGCGAGCCGATGCCGTTCACTCCCTGGTGGATGTCCTGGCATCTGTAGCCATCATCTTGGGCCTGAAGATCTCAGAGAGAAAGAGCCAGAGCTTTCCCCTGGGACTTTACAAGGTGGAGAATTTGGCAGCCATTACCATCTCCTTTCTGCTCTTTGCCACCGCTTATGAGATCATCCTGGAGGCAGTGCGCGCAAATGTAGGGCCCACCCATTACCCGGGATTCGTCCTCTATGCAGTGGCCGCCATCATACCCCTGCCCTATCTATTCGGCAGCTTTCAGATGAGGGTGGGAAAGCAGACCGGCTCGCCCAGCCTTATCGCCGACGGCGTGCAGCATAAGGCCGATGTGCTTACCTCTTCTCTGGTCTTCCTGGCTCTCATTGCCCAGAGCATTGCCATTCCTCTGGACAGGATCGCGGCAGCGATCATAGCTCTGGTAATCGTTAAAGAGGGCTGGAAAATTCTGGTCTCCGGCATGCACGTGCTGCTGGACGCCTCTGTGGACGCGATAACGCGAGAGAAGATCCGTGCCCTGATAATGGAGGCTCCTGAGGTTGCCTCTCTCAAGGAACTGGTGGCCAGGAACTCCGGACGCTACATCTTTGTGCAGGCCAACCTGATCTTCAGGGTAACCGATCTGGATAGAGCGCATCTGGCCAGCGAGCGCATTGAGGCAAAGATCCGTAAAGAGCTCCCTCATGTGGATCGCGTGCTCATTCATTACGAGCCGCAGGCCCAGAAGAGCCTGAGATATGCTGCCCCCCTACAGGATGCACAGGGAACATTAGGAGAGCACTTCGGCGAGTCTCCCTATTTCGCTCTGGTGGAGATAGATCTGCAAGAGATGAAGCTCGCCAAACAGGAGATCGTGGCCAATCCCTACAAGGATCTGGCCAAGGGTAAGGGCCTGAAGGTTGCCCAGTTTCTGTTGACCTATAAGCTGGATGCTATTTTATGCAAAGAGAGCCTCGCGGGCAAGGGACCGGGCTATGTCTTCGCCGAAGCCGGAGTAGAGACATCCCAAACTGAGGCAAAAACATTGGAGGAGTTGGTCTGCAGTCTGCTGGAAGCAAAGGGAGGGAATGCTGTGGACAAACATTGAGCCTGTTTGTGTTTGTTGTGCCGTGTCATTTTCGACAATCCGAATGTTTTAAATACAAAGTCGCATATAAGCATAATTGTAATTTGAGCTGTTCCGAAAATAAAATTTAGTGAGGTTTTAATGAAAGTATGTATTACAGCAGGAGCATCAGGCCTTGATGCTCCTATGGACCCTCGGTTTGGGCGCTGTCCATTTTTCGTGGTGGTTGACCTGGACAGCATGAGCGAGAATTCGATTTCCAACTCCAACGTCACCGCATCCAGCGGTGCAGGGATACAGGCTGCCCAGGAAGTGGCAAGGCAAGGCGTCTCTGCCTTGATTACAGGAAACATAGGTCCCAATGCCATGCAGACTCTCTCTGCAGCCAAGATCGAGGTTTATCAACACCTGGGAACAGGAAGCGTCAGAGATGTCTTGGAAAAATTCAAGCAAGGAGAACTCACGAAAATCAGCAGCGCCTCCGTACCGGTTCATGCCGGCATGGGCGGCCAGGGCAGAGGTCCTGTCGGCCAGGGCAGAGGAAGAGGCGGCGGTGGTAGAGGCTCCGGTGCAGGAAGCGGCGGCGGCCAGGGAGCGGGAAGTGGATCCGGTGTTGGCGGTGGCAGAGGTCAGGGTACGGGAAGGGGAGGTCAGGAACAATGAAGATATGCATTCCCACCATGGGTGAGGCCGGCATGCAAGAGGCCATTTGCCAGCACTTCGGTCGGGCTCCTACCTTCACCATAATTGATCTGGATAGCGGAGAGATCAAGGTTCTGCCCAATGTAAGCGAGCACATGGGCGGAAAGGGCCTGCCCACAGAGACCATCTTCGCAGAAGGCGTGCAGGTGATGATTGTGGGCGGCCTGGGGCCCAAAGCGGTCTCACTCTTTAACCAGGCGGGCGTTGAGGTATTCGTGGGAGCTGTTGGCATCGTAAATGATGCCGTCGATGACTGGCGCTCAGAGATGCTGACCCGCGCCGATCTGGACAATGCCTGTAAAGACCATAAGCATTAGGCCTCAATTCGAGGAAATGTTTTGAAGATTTCCATAGCTAGCGGTAAGGGCGGCACGGGCAAGACCCTGGTGGCCACGTCCCTGGTCGCTTCCCTGGCCTCGCCCGGGACAATGGTCACAATCGCCGATTGCGACGTCGAGGAGCCCAATGCCTTTCTGTTCTTTCCGGAAAGGACCATTTTAGAGAGAAAAGAGTGTCCCGTTCCCGTTCCGGTCATCGATGAGGCGTTGTGCACGCACTGCGGCAAATGCTCTGAAGTTTGCGCCTATCACGCTCTGGCCGTGCTCCCCGAGACCGTTCTGCTCTTTCCTGAACTTTGTCACGGTTGCGGCGCATGCAAAATCATTTGCCCGGAGGGAGCTGTCAGCGAAACCTCCCGCTCCGTAGGAGAGATATTTCGGGCCCAATCCGGCGGCGTAGAGATCGTCTGGGGCGAGCTTGCCCTGGGAGAGGCGCGCACCACTCCGCTCATCAAGGCCGTAAAGACCGGGGCCGGGGGCGAAATGGTGATTGTGGACTGCCCGCCCGGCACCTCCTGCTCCCTGGTGGAGTCTGTGTGCGGCACCGACTTTTGCCTTCTGGTCACCGAGCCCACGCCCTTCGGCCTTTATGATCTAAACATCGCCCTGAAGGTTCTGGAGAAGATGAATATCCCGCACGGGGTCCTGGTCAACAAGAGCGGCATGGGCGACAGAAGGGTCTACGAGTATCTGGAGAAGAGAAACATACCCCTGCTTATGGAAATTCCCCTGGATCGAAAGATCGCAGAGCTCTACTCCCGAGGGGAGATCTTTGCCGAGAAGATGCCGCAGTGGAAGGCCCAGTTTGTCGGCATGGTCCGGAGAATTGAGGAGATGATATCATGAAGCAGATGACTGTGGTGAGCGGCAAGGGCGGCACTGGCAAGACCTCAATAGTAGCCTCTTTGGCGGCTTTGGCCTGCGGCCGGGCCGTCTATGCCGACTGCGATGTGGACGCACCCGATCTGCACCTCATCCTCCAGCCAACGGTCATGGAACGACGCGAGTTCTTCGGCATTAAGAGGGCGTTTATCGACAGCTCGAAATGCAGCCAGTGCGATTCATGCCAGGATGCCTGCCGCTTCGCAGCGATTTGCGATTTCCAGGTCAATGCAGCGCTATGCGAGGGCTGCGGCGTCTGCAAACTGGTCTGTCCGGCCCAGGCTGTGACCATGGCGGAAAGTTTAGCCAGCTATGCCTACCTATCCGACACCAGATTCGGCCCCCTGGTGCATGCCGAGCTTTTTCCGGGCGAGGAGGCATCGGGAAAATTGGTGGTCATGGTAAGGGAGATGGCTCGCATTCTGGCCGCATCCCGCAATCTGGATCTGGTTTTGATCGACGGCTCCCCCGGCATCGGCTGCCCGGTGATAGCCTCGCTTACCGGAGTAGACCTGGCCCTGGTGGTGACCGAACCCACCATCACCGGCGAGCATGACCTGGAGAGGATCCTGGACGTGGCTGATCACTTCGGCATCAATACGGCCGTCTGCATAAACAAGTACGACCTCAACCCAGAGGCGGCCCAGCACATCGAGGCTCTCTGTGAGGAGCGGGCGGTTATGGTCGCGGGAAGGCTGCCCTTCCATCCTTCTGTGGTGGAGGCCATGGTATTGGGCCGGTCTGTGGTGGAGAATGGCGGGCCGGTGGCGAAGGCCATAGCAGAGATGTGGGGTGTCCTGGAAAAACAGCTTTGAATTGGGGGTTTTGGATAAATGTTTGCAAAGATGCTGGTGGCCTGGGCGGCCCTGGTCATGGTCCTGACGGTGCAGTCCCAGGCTCAATACGATCCATTGGGAAATGATATCTTCACCTTGCCAGACGATATGAGAAGAACGAGTAGCCTCGATACACTAAAATTATATTCCAACTCCAATGTTGATCCTCTGGGCTTATATCCTTTGATGCGCCCTCTCGACCCAGAGCACACGGCGGAGTTTCTGGATAAAATTCGCGGCCTAAAATATATTGCACCCTTTGTCCCGGTGCAGGAAGACCTGCGGGGCAATTGGAAGCTGAATCTCCTGGGCGGAACGCCAGGGAAAGTCGAGCTGCAGCTTGTCCAGAACCGGGATGCTGTCTTTGGGCGGGGCACCGTGTCGTTGACCGGCTCCACCAATGCCCTCTCCGCCAGCGGGCAGACCGTGAAAGATGTGCTCTATCTGGATCTGGTCAATACGCAGGAGCTGACGCTCTACCGGTGCACTCTAACCGTCAACCAGGGCAGACTCTCCGGCAGCTTCAATGCCTTCGATGCTCAGGGCCGGGTCTGGTCCGGGACAGCCCAGGGAAATAGGTCGGCATAGTCTGACCTAGGAAGGCTAAAGTGTCACTTGAGCCATTGAGCGTTTCGAGTGGGAAATACAATTTTTCAACCACAGAGACGAACTAACAACTTAGGGGGGAAGAAATGAAGAGCTGAGTGCTTAGTTTGCCTTTATAATCTCCTCGAACTCGCTCTTATCAAGGTACCTGGGGGCGTATTCTATTCCCAGATCATGCAGGTCGGCAACGTATGAGCGCAGGTGCTTTCGGGAGCCGGCCAGCAGTCCCTGGTACATGGTCCTGATATCCTCCGTCTGCGTAGCATCCAGCTCTTTCTCCAGGTCCATGATGCTTATCTCCTCGAAGGTGGCCGCCACCAACAGAGCATCCTGATCGGATTGCAAACCTTTCGCCAGGAGTTCGTCATGAATTTTCTGCAAAGTCTGATTCTGGAAGGCTCCCGGCTCATCCTTGGGGGGGGGAGAGCCCGTATTTATCTATGATGGCTTTGGCCTGATCCATGTGGCTTTGCTCCGATCTCATCAGATTCATGAAGATGGAGAGGTTGTTCTTCTCGTAAAGGGTGGTGTACAGGTCGCGAGCTGCCTTCTCTTCTTCCCAGATAAAGAGCATTCCTTGCATCTCGCGCACGGTTAGTGCTGCAACCGGAGAAGTCATCGTCTCTTTGGTCAGGGTCATGATCCCCTCGCCAAAGGCCACATTGTGCTTGAGGCTGTTATCGGGGCTATTGGATAGCGCCCAGATTATGGAGATCGCCTGGCCGGGCGAGAAAGATTTGTCAAACTTATCTCCCGTATCCAGCTTTCTCTTCAGCTCGATGACTGTGCGACCGGGTCCTTTGCTGCCGCCAAATTCTGTAATGTCGTTTGTGCCACCCAGCATGGTGTCCTCAATATGCGGACCGTAGTTGCCCATGCAATACTCATCCAGTACTGTCGCTTTGCTTCCCTGTACGAAGGCCAGGATTATGTCGGCGTTCTTCATCCACTCCAGGGGCTCGAAGCCAATTGCTAGCCATCCGTCAGTGCTGCCGTTCAGGGCCAGGTAGAGATATTCCTGATCGTTCTTCCAGGAGATCTCCATCTCTCCCCCGCTGTATCCCTGCCTGGCCGGGCCCTGCAGGACCATGTTGCGAGAGTATTCGCTTTCCCCCACTACTCCATCGGCTTTCCACTCACCAGTGGCGGCCTTCTCCGTCACAACCGGAGCTTCTTTAGGCTGAATGCAGCCGGAGGACAGGAGCAGCAGACCTAACAATAAGGCGACAAGAATTGGCTTCATATTTGCTTATATTGGTCTGCTGAATATATCAGATAATTGTTGTCCTGATATTTGGCATTTAATTAGAAGACCATTAGCCCCTCTCGGGGCAGTAGCGTGAATGCGGATATTTTTGCATGCATAGTTGGACATTTGGGTCTAGTGGCAGGAATCTATGATGCACTCGGCATCGGTGAAGTGATTGATCAAGCTTTGCCAAAAAATAGGCATCACAAACTTCCTCACTCTATTGTGGTAAAAGCGATGATACTAAA
>JAPKYC010000309.1 GCA_026394505.1 Methanothrix sp. | reverse complement strand
CCAACCTTGAGCGTGTTGACACGCGAATCCCTACTCTCCATGGTGAGAGAGGACGGGATAAGGATGGCTCTCTCGCGGTGTCCGGTCATCAGGTTTCCCTACTCTGAAGAGAGAGGAGGTATAAAAAGGTTTGGTAAATATGATGATGTCACATGCCTCAGTCAATTCCGTATTCGCAGGAATGGTCTGGGAAAGAGAGATCGATCTGAATTATAAATAATAAACATTTAAACATTAGTGAAACTGCGGCGGCGCACCCACGCGCAGCAAGCTGCGGGGCATCCAAGGCGCCGCCGCATGAATGTGGAACCAGGCTAAGCAGATCCAAACCTAGGTTGAATACGTATGCCCTTTATCCCCGATGCAAGCATCGGGGTATTGCGATAAAAATAAAAATATCAATTAGGCAGGATAAAAATTTGAAAATGTTAAATAAAGAATCAATGATATTTTAAGAAAAGATAATGAAAAAAAAAACGGATAATATTTAATTAGCAAGGTTTATTTACTACAACGATTGACTATGATGATAATAATGAAGATGCATTTCAAAAACGGCAAAAAAAGGACGCAGTATAATGAAATAAATAAAAAATTAATTGGTGAGTCTATGGAAGAAATTGCTGAGCGATATAATTTCTCCAGATCCTTCAATATCTGGAGATTGTCAGGTGGCTCTATTGCAGCCATGATTTTGCTTTGCCTGGCCCTGACCGGCCTGGCACTGGCACAGGATGAGTATCCGACCGTCATATCATTCAACGCGGATCGAAACCAGATATATGAGGGAGAGAATGCCACTTTGGTTTGGGTTGTTACCAACTCGACCAATGTTACAATCAAGCCGGATATCGGAGAGGTAAGATTAAACGGCTCAATAGAGATAACTCCCAAGGAGAACAGCACATACTTCCTCAATGCAACTGACGGAGAGAACAGCAGTACCGCCACGGTGACAATCAATGTTGTCAAAAAACCACCAGAGGTACTCTACTTCAAAGGCGATAAAAACAAGATAAAGAGAGGCGGGAATCTTACACTCTATTGGAATGTATCTAACGCAAACGATGTATTCATAACACCTGAGCCGGGAAGAGTAGAGCTTAACGGCTCTGCTGTTGTAACACCCAGAGATACTACTATTTACAGCATTCTTGCCACAAATGCAGGAGGCTCTGCCACAGGACCTGCCGTGCCCCAATTATCGGTTGATGTGAGCCCAATTCTGTACGAGTTCATTCCCAATGCCAATAGAGCTAGCTGGTATTATTGGGATGGCAAATATAGCAATCCCCTCGATTTCGGTGGGCCGGATACCGATCCGAGAGGTTCTGCCCGGTGGATCGAAGAGTTGGGATTGAGCAATGGCAGCAGTATATCCCAGAAGGTTCTTTGGACACATCCGAGCTGGGTTGATGATGGATGGGTTATGGGAATATATGACCTAGGAGACTATGTGGTTCAAGAGGATGATCATATATCCGGGGCCGTATCGCTCAAAAAGGATGCCAATTGGGGCAATGTGATCTTTGAAGTAATTCTCATCCCCGAAGGAGAAGATCCCAGTATGATCTCGGAGGTGCCAGTTGTATATTCGGATGGAACCAAAACCTTTGACGTCTATCTGAATAGGTATGCAGGGAAAAAAGCAAACATAGCCCTGGAAATATACGCCAATGGCGGTTCAAGCCAAGACTGGGCGGTCTGGCTGGATCTGAAGCTGATAAGAGGCTGAATAGCCATCCAATAACATTTTTTACAGGAGGATCTGGACATGTCATACAAAATTGTGGTAGTAATAGTATTGCTTGGACTGATAGGCCTTATGGCCTCTGAGAGCCTGGCACAGGAACCGCTGAAGATCCGACCATTTAGGGCTGATCCCTCTGCAATATGCGCCGGACAGGGCACGATTCTGAGCTGGGATGTGAGCGGCGCAACAAATGTAACTATAGAACCGGACATACATTCTGTAGGGCTAACGGGATCTTTTGAGGTATTTCCTAGGAATAATACAACATACGAATTAACCGCTTCAAATAATGATAGAGATGCGGTAGCCAAAGTGAAGGTGGTTGTGAAGGATTGCATTGCCATAGAAAAATTCCTGGTCGAGCCGCAGAAGGTCTGCAAAGGAAGCAATGCCACACTGCAGTGGAAGGTGGTAGGCGCATCAAACGTAACCATAGATCACGGAATCGGTGAGGTGCCGTCTATGGGTGTGATGGAGGTAACCGGGAACATGAGCACCACCTATAATCTCACTGCCATAAACGGCACGAAAAATTCTACAGCCAATTCGACTCTGGCGGTAGATTTGAGCTGCCCATCGATAAATGGATTTGAGGTGGATCGCCCGGATATAATCAAAGGCAGTAAGACGGAACTAAGTTGGGATGTTACGAATGCAGAAAACGTCAGCATAGATGGGATCGAGGAAGCAAATCATACAGGGTCTAGGGAAGTATCTCCCAATTCGACCATCGTCTATACATTAAATGCTACCAACGGCACCAACTTTGCTATTTCAGAAAAATTAGTAAATGTCAGAAACAAATTCCCTGAAATAAAAGATTTCACAGCCAGCCCCAGCTCGATTGTGCGGGGTACGGTGACTTCGTGGCCCGGGCGCCATATGCAAAATGGCATGCAGAAATCGACGGCCAGGAATATGGTTTCAATTTCCCCATCCCCAAGGCAAGCACTAACGGCTATGCAAAGTGGGGTGATGACGCCCATTCGTTTCTTGAAATAGGGCCGCGCAGAGAGGGGAGAATCATTGGAGACTTCACAGGCGACATGATGAATATGGGCTATTCCATAGACTCAAGAGATACTCTCAACTTTTGGGCTGAATTATCTGATTGGACGAGTCTTTTGTCGAATATTATTATTACGCCAATGCTGGGTGCTAACTCATTAGGATCTTATAATCTATATGTTTCTAAATCTCTTGATTCTCAATCAGTTAGAGATCAGATATCCTTGAGTAAAGCAGACGAATTGAGAAAAGCAGGCGAAAATCCAGGGATCTTTCTGATAGTAGACTGCAACGGTCGAGATTGGGGAGATGATATAAACATTAAGGAGATGAAGATCGTCAGAGAGTAGACACGCAAAGCCGATCGGTCTTTTTTAATTTTTTTTTCACCGTATTTTTGAACTATTTCCCAGTTCCCACAAAAAATTGTCTCAGGATACGGCCATTTCCGGCGCATGCCGGGGCGAAAGGCAGTCTCCCCCTGAGTTCTCTGCACGGCAAGGACTATTTCTTCATCAAATCATTGGCTCAAACGCCCTCGCATCCAGCCGGATACTGTTCTGGCAGTAGCTGCAGATCGTCTCCAAAAAAGCGCCCTTCTCCAGCGTCCCCTCCACCTCATCCTGGGGGTTTAGATATTGAGTCATCTCCTCCCCGCATTTGGGACAGGTCACCTTCAGCCACTCCAGCCGGGACAGCTCCCGCAGGTGCTCGATCAGGAAGAGATGATGAGCAGATCCCAGGCCGGGCCGATCTCCTCACCAGCGACTGCCAAGAAGGCCCGCCGCCAGGACGGCCAGAAATTGGACCAATCCAGCCCGCTGGCAATAGCCGCATCCCGCCCGGTGCGACAGCATCCCGATCGCCGGGGCGGTCGAGGCCGGGCATGTGGCCCACAGGCAGCTCCCGTGCTGCGCTTGACAAGCGCTGCCTCGCTCCAAAGGCACGCGGGCCGAATGGGCCGGCTGGCACAGGCTCAGGCAGCCAGCGAAAGGCCAAAGCCCATGGGCAGGAGACAGCGCAGGATTAAATACATCCGATGATCTGTATTATTTGGATGAAAACACTTCGCTATAAAATTTTGATCAGGCCTGAGACAGACGGAACGTACACGGTGATCGTCCCATCCCTTCCCGGATGCTTGACCTTTGGGGATACCATCGAGGAGGCCTTAGAGATGGCAAAAGAGGCCATCGATGTGTACATCGAAAGCCTCATTTCAAGAGGCAAAGAGATTCCCATCGAAGAAGATCAGATCGAGGCAACTGTCACGGTTGAAGCGAATGCCTAAGCTGCCTGTTCTGCCACCTGAGAAGCTTGCCGGTGTTCTTGAAAAGAAAGGCTTTGTCTTGGACCGGATTAAGGGCAGCCATCATGCTTATTGCCATCTGGATCTCGATGTCACGGTTACAATTCCTTTCCACAAAAGAGAGGTAGGCAAGGGCCTGCTTATAGAAATCATGAAACAGGCCGGCATAACTCGAGAAGAGCTATTGGAGCTTTTGTGACTTCCTCCCCACCCTAAAGGATGGGGCTTCCTGCTTCGACGAATCGGCGCTTACTTTGGACATAGGCCAAAGCCGGAGGTCGGTTCTCCACAGGCTATCCCCCTCAGTCCGAGGGTTCTGATTCCCATGCTTGCATTGGGATCTCTGCAAATTATTAGACCACACCGAGAGCAGATATGTACCCTATCTTTTAGCTTCTTAGGCACATTCTCACCACAAGCGGAGCATCTCTGGCTGGTGTTATAGGGGTTAACCAATACCACGGTTTTGCCAGCTCTTTCAGCCTTGCTCACCGTGAAGCGTATTAGCTTTCCCCATGAAACATCCTGAATATGCTTTGCCAGACAATGGTTCTTAAGCATATTCTGGATGCTCAGATCTTCGAATATGATTCTGTCAGATGAGTTTACCAGTTTCCTGGATACCTGATGCAAGAACTCCTCGCGAAGGTTGGTTACCCTCTTTGCGATCCTGGCCAACTTCGTCTGGGCTTTCTTCCGGTTATTCGAACCCAACTTCTTGCGGTGTAACGATTTATTGGCAGATCGATTCTTCTTCTCAGCTTGGACATGGTACTTTGGATAGTCGAAGTACTGACCGTCCGAAGTTACGGCTGCATGAGTGATGCCAAGGTCTACTCCTATCGTTGTCTTGGGCTCCAGAGTTAATGGGTTCTCGCACTCGGTCGCAAATATGACATACCATGCATTTGTTTTATCTCGCTTGATCGAACAGGTTTTGATCCTGCCGACAATCGGCCTATGCACAAAGGTTCTAATGCCGCCGGAAATTTTTGAGAGTATCAGCCGAGAGCCGTTCAGCTTGAACCCTGACTGGGGATAGGTAACCGAGCTATAACGGTTAATGGACTTGAACCTGGGGTAGCCTTTTTTTCGAGCCCCTTCGCGAACTCTTCGAAAGAAGTTATCAAAGGATTTCTGAAGCCTCCTCAAGACATCCTGTTCGACCTGAGAATG
>JAPKYC010000103.1 GCA_026394505.1 Methanothrix sp. | reverse complement strand
GCATCGATGCCCCAGATGGAGGTGGCGTCCTTGATCTTCACAACGTCATCGTTTATGGAGATGTAAGAAGGCCGCTCGGCTCTGCCGCGGATGACCACCGCCTCATGCCCGGCAAAACGCAAGGCCAGAGAGAGCCTGCCTCCGGCGTAGGACTCGCCCAGCTCCCCCGTCAGGGGCGACTTGAAGGTGGCCACGGTCTTGGTGGCCACGGGAAAGATGCCGTTAAGTGGGCCGATGGATAGGATTATGGGCGCGCCGGGCGAGAGCGGATCGGTGCCGGCCGGGCACTCCTCCTGGAGCAGCGAAATTCCCACGCCGGTTCCGCCCATCCAGTTCTCGAAGAGCTCCTGCTTCTCGAGAACCCATGATTCTCCTTTGGAAAGATCGATGTACAGAACTTTTCGCAGCATTTCATCCTCCCGAGGCGGGGACCTCCTCCAGCTTGAGGACGCCGTGCGGGCAGAATTCCACGCAGGCTCCACAGTGTATGCATTTAATGGGCTTTTTTTCTTTGCCCAGGGTTACCGCGCCAACCAAGCAGGCCTTCTCGCAGCTCCCGCAGCCTATGCAAATGTCCTTGTGGAAGACCACACTGCCGTCCGGCCTCTTCTCCATAGCACCTGTGGGGCAAGCCCTTGCACAGGGAGGATCCCGGCAGCCGCGACAGACCACCACGCGAAAGTCGCCCTCAATGCCGCCCTGGGTCTGGATCTTGATGGCGCTGTTCTGCAGGGAGACTGTGCCCGTGCGTGTCCGGCTGCAGGCGAACATGCAGCTCAGGCAGCCTATGCAGCGCTCGGCATGGGCCACCTTGAGGCGGCGTCGCTTCCTGGGCTTGGCCGGCTTGGCCGCCTCTTTCTCTACGGGCTCACGGATAGGCGTGGCCTCTGCTTCCTTAATCTCTTCGGCAGCCTGGCTCTCTGTCATTTTATGATCCACTTTATTTCGCTTTGAGATGGAATACGTAAACACATCTTTCAGCCTTTTTTTATATGTTCTGGCATGAACCTTTCCCATCTCTTCACAATATACAGCCATTAGTTCAGAATTTTTTTCAATTAATTCCCATATCTCTTCCTGATAGGCGTCGCGGCTGTATCCTGTCTTTAAATATCCTCTCAGTGTATTGGCGTCAGATATCTCAGTCTTCTCTCGCGAAAAGGGAAGAGAAGTTATTATCCCAATGCTATTTTTGGCCTGGCTGTAGGAATCATTAATGCTCCGACGTATACCGCTGCCGAATTGGATGTTAAAAGGAAGGATGGTGCCATCATAAATGATTCTATTTTCGAAAGGCAGGAGGGTTGCTTTGACCACGCGGGGCAAGTCTGTGCCGATCAGATCCTCAAGAGGAGTAATGATCCCAAGGACGCCATAGGCTTTTGGAGGTTCGTTTGTATCGAGAAATATAGTATATCTTTTTAAATGACGAACAATATAGAATCTACTACTGACGAAATTCTTCCAAGAGGATACGATTTCCCGGTCCTGTGCTGAAAGATCATTATGGTTGTCCTCTATAAAGGAGTCTATCAGCTCTAATTTACCGTATAAAATGTCTTTAAGCTTCTGGATGTCGTCAAGATTCATTTTATGAAGGTCGCCGGGACGCTCGATGCCCTCCAACACGCTATATTTGTCATTTATATAAAATAGCAAGGCGTGGTACAGACGATAAAATCGTTTGACCTCCGTCTCTGAAAGGTTCATCGACCACACCCAATGATATAGCAAATATATAAATTAGGGAGCCTACTACTCCGCTTTCACGAACCTGTTCGCCAGCACCTTCATGACATGGGGCAGTGTGGTGTACTCCATGTCCTCCATGGGGAGACGCGCCGGCTCGAAGGGCCCATGCGCCCTCATGTAATCAGTGATCTCCAGACACCTTTGCCTTGTCAGGTCGAAGGCCACATCTTTGAAGAGATCCACGGGACCGACGAAGCTGCCATAGGCCATCTGGAAGCCGGCGGCTATGACGCGAGGCGGGCCGTCGAACCGGGTGGGATGGGCCGTCTCAAAGGAGCAGGGCATGAGGGGGCCGTTGTGGCTGCCGCGCATCCATCCGCTTACCAGGTGCCCGAGAGCAAAGGGCTCCAGTACCTCTCCTAAAGCAGGCAGGCCGGACTGGCAGCGCACCAGGGCCACGGGGTCATCCTTGCCAACGTATGTTCCGGCCGTCTGGAAGAGCTTCTCCGTGCTCACCGCTGCCACCGCCTCCTGCTCGGAGATCTTGCTGTTCGGCTTGCAAAAGACCCTCTTGATCACATAGCGGCTCTTGGCACCGATCAAAGCCAGCAGGTCGTACATCTCGCCAGGGCAGTCCATGAAGACCTTCATATGCTCCTGAATATCCCAGACCTCGAAGGTGAAGCCGTGGTGACACGCGGGATCTATCACCAGGCCGGCCGTGTTGAAGGGATCGGCAAACATCTTGAAGATGGGCAGATTGAAGGCTCCCGGCTCGGTCTTGTCCATCATGAAGGCCACGATGGGCTCAGATGTGCGCTCATTGATCTCCATCTCAGCCACGCCCGGGCCCATGCCGCGAATGTTGCCGGAAAAGGCATCCGCCAAAAGGTCCTGCCCCGCTCCGTAGAGCTTGAGCTTCTTGGCAACCTCAGTGGCCTCCTCGAAGGTCTCCCAGGCCAGGGCATGCACCTCGCCGTTATCGCAGCCCTTCTTGTGGCTCATGAGAAGCTCCAGGTCGTCGCCACAGGCCATCACCCTGAAGTCTATCAGTCCGCCTGACTTCTTGGCCTGTGCAAGCTTCGACTCCGCAGTCTCGATCAATGCGGGATGGACCGAGGAGTGCCCCGGATAGCCGCCCACATCGGCCTTTATGAGGCTGATAGTGATTTTAGAAGAGGAGGAGGAGGTCACGCTAAGGCCTCCCCATTAAAGCTATTATTAGAGCAAGAAACGCTCCTGAAGCTACAATCACTTGTGAGCTTACGCCTATTTGAGAACTTAATCCAAAAAAAATCCCTGCCATAAAAGCCAGGGTAATTTCTATGCGGCGTATTCTCTCTTCGTTGTTTTCTAGTCGCATCTGCTTTCCTCCCGACCAGATTAGATGCTCTATCATTAGCAATAGATGGTTTTTCTAGTCCCATTTGAGGTTCCTCCATAACATTGGCTCTTGAGAAGCTCCAGGTCGTCGCCGCAGGCAAGCACCCTAAAGTCTATCAGTGCGCCGGACTTCTTGGCCTGTACAAGCTTCGGCTCTGCAGTCTCGATCAATGCGGGATGGACCGAGGAGTGGCCGGGATAGCCGCCCACATCGGCCTTAATTAAGCTGATAGTGATCTTGGTCATCTCAAATCCCATCTAATTAGATTTCAATTTGCCTTCAGTAATTCTCTGATCTTAAGTTCTATATTACCGTTTTTGCGAGGACGCCAATCCCACGTGGAAGTTCTTATATCTGCATGAGAAAAGCAATATTCGATTGGAGGATATTATGGAACTTATAGCAAAATATCATGTAGAAACCGACCTTCCCATCCAGAAAGCGGCGGAGGCCATCGCAGCAGAGCAGTCTACGGGCACCTGGACCGCGGTGCGCGGCCAGAACAACCCCCTCGCGGCCAGGGTGATCCTGGCGGAGGGAAATAATGTTGAGATCGGCTTTCCCGAGGAGCTTTTTGAGCCGGGAAATATCCCCCAGTACCTCTCTGTGGTGGCGGGAAACCTCTTCGGCCTGGGTGATCTAAAAAAGGTGCGCCTGCAGGATATCATCTTCCCGGAGGGCCTGCTCAGGGCGCACAGGGGTCCAGGCTTTGGCATAGAAGATGCGCGAAAAATATTGGGAGTTTACGGCCGCCCGCTGGTCGGCACCATCGTCAAGCCCAAGGTGGGCCTGGACCCGGCCGGCACGGCAGCGGTGGCCGCAGCCGCCGTTCGCGGCGGGCTGGATCTGGTCAAAGACGACGAGACCCTGACCGATCAGAGCTTCTGCCCTCTCATCCCCCGTCTGGAGGCGGTCATGGCCGCTCTGGATAAAGTGGAGACACAGACGGGCAAGAAGGCTTTTTATGCGGTGAATGTCACCGCCGGCGCCGATAAGATCCTGGAGCGCGCTTTGCAGGCCGTGGATCGCGGCGCCAACATGGTCATGATCGATGTCCTGACGGCCGGCTTCTCTGCGCTGGAGGATCTCTCCCGGCATGTCAAGGTGCCGGTGCACGTGCACAGAACCATGCACGGAGCCTTCACCAGAGACAAAGGTCACGGCATTGCCATGCTCGTCATTTCCAAGCTGGTGCGCATGACGGGCGGCACCAACCTGCATACGGGAAGCTACCTGGGCAAGATGGCGCGCGAAACCCTGGAAAACGACCTCTCCCGGGATGCTCTGCGAGGGGACTGGCACGGCTATAAGAGAGTCTTCCCGGTGGCCTCGGGCGGGGTCTATCCGGCCAAGGTCCAGGGAAATTTGGATGGCTACGGCATTGATTGCATCATCCAGGCCGGTGGGGGCGTGCACGGCCATCCCGATGGAACTACAGCCGGGGCTCGAGCCATGGTGCAGGCGACGGATGCCTGGCTAAAGCAAATTCCCCTCAAAGAGTACGCAAAAGACCACAAAGAGCTGGAAACAGCCTTGAAATTTTGGGGATCGTAAGGGGAAAGATCATACTTAGCCCTCTCCTCAAATCAAAACCGAAGAGTTTATATTGGTAGATGAGGATGGATCAGAACGTTTATCACGAGCCAAAAGTGATGTAGCGCTGTTTGAAAAACGGAAGAGGTGTAGTGAGGGAAGAGGTAGAGGGATCAGATGGCTAGAGACGATATCTTATCGAAAATCAAATCGGCAGAGGCTGAAGCCAAGGCAGCAGTCCAGCGGGCCTTGGATGAAAAGGAAAAAAAGATAGCCGCTGCCACTACTGAAGCTGCAAACCTCGTCAAATCCGCCGAGACTGATGCACAGGACTACTATGACAAGAGCGTTGCCAAAACTGATAGCGATGTGAAGGCCAAGAAGGCATCGATCGTTAACAGCGGTGAGAAGAACGTAAGCTCAATGAGCGGCAGCGCCAGCGCAAAGCTGGACAAAGCAGTTGAATATTTGTTGAAGGAGTTTATGGGGTTGTTGCATGCTTAGGCCCGTAAAGATGAGTCGTGTAGTCGTCGCCGGGTCAAAGAACGTGATATCTCCAGTTGTAGAAAAGCTGCATGAGTTGCGCTTGCTCCACATTGTTAACTATAATGGCAGCCAACCTCAGTTTGAGATGGGCAAGTCCATCGGCAAAGCCAAAGAATACTCCGAGGATCTCATCAAGCTCAGATCCGTCACCAGGTACCTTGATCTGAAAAACAAGGCTCCTGATAAGACTTATCCTGAGAGCCAGGTTCTATCGGAGATGGATAATCTTCTCAATAACGTCGGTGCGGATGTTACTGCTACATACGAGCGCATCGTTGTCATCGACACAGAAGTTAAGTCCAAACAGGATCAGATCAAGGCTCTGACTCCTTTGGTGGTTTTGCCGCTGCCTTTAGAAGCTTACTATGGTTATGATTCTCTGGCGACCTTCGTCGGCACAGCAGCAACACCCGTTGATGCCGATGTAGCGAGGGTCTCTCCGGTAAATGAGATCTATTCCGGAAATGCCAAGAATGCAACTTTTGTAGCGGTATTTGTGCCTGCAGGAAAGGCCGGTGAAGTATCTTCTGTCCTTTCCGAGCATGGGTTTTCCGAGATATCCGTACCCAGGCTGGAAGGCAATGTAGACTCGGCGATTGCTACTCTTGAAGGCGGCATCAAATCCTTGGAAGGCGAGAAAGTGCCTCTCCAAAAGAAGCTTGCCGACATGAAGAAGCAGTATGAAGATCTGATGCTGGCAACGGACGAGTATCTATCTATGCAGACCCGGAAGACAGAGGCCCCACTCAGGTTTGCTGAGACAGCCAACGCCTTCGTCATAGATGGGTATGTGCCGGCGGATCAGTTCAGCAGGCTCAAGAGCGAGCTGGAGAGCGCTGCCGGCGGCAGGCTTGAAGTTTCGTTGATCGCAGATAAAGAGGCAGACGAACTGGTCGAGAAGGGCGAAGACATACCGACCCAGATGGATAATCCCAGCCTGGTCAAGCCTTACGAACTGGTAACAAAGCTATTTGCCATTCCCGAGTACAAGGAGTTCGATCCGTCATTGCTGATATTTGTATTCTTCCCGATCATGTTCGGCATGATCCTGGGAGACGTCGGCTATGGCGTCATGTCGCTCCTGCTTATGTTGCTTCTGAAGAAAAAGTTCAGAACTCAAGGATGGCAGCAGTTGATCAACGTCGTTTTGATCGCAAGCGTGTGGTCCATCATATTCGGCATATTCTTCGGCGAGATCTTTGGCCCGCTAGGTTTGTGGGGCAGGATCATGGGACAATTGCCTGAGCATGAAATAGAGCTGGCAAAACAGGCGGGTCTCTATTTCGGTGAAGGTGTCTTTGGCTCGCTGGGAAGGATCGGGTTTTGGCCGGGAATCGATATTTTCCCCATGGATCGGCTGGCAAGTAACGCGGTTCTGTTGTTGATCGGTACTAGCATCTTCATAGGCATCATTCATTGCAGCGTCGGTTCTATCTTGGGCATCAAGACGGAGCTGAACTACGGCGAGAAGAAGCATGCCTATTTCGAGAGACTTCCTGTGATGCTCCTCCAAGTATTCTTTGGATTGCTTGTGCTTGGACTCGTCATGGGTCAGATGATGTTGGTAATTCCGAGCGCCATCGTAATTGTTGTTGCCATAGTGATGATGGTAATGGGACCGGAAGGGCCTATGGGCCTTGCTCACGTGCCATTCTATGTGAGCAACCTGATATCCTATCTTAGGCTATTAGCCATTGGCCTGGCTTCAGTAGGTTTGGCATTCGCCGCCAACCAGCTTGCTTTCTATGTCGTCATGCCCATGCTAAGCGGTGGAGCGACTAATAGCGCAGAGTTCACGATACCTGCGATCATTGTGGGTGTCCTGGTTTTATTGGTAGTGCACTTCATCAACTTCCTGCTGGGAATTCTCTCTCCATTCATGCATCCTCTTAGGTTGCATTATGTGGAGATGTTCACGAAGTTCTACAGCGCACATGGTGGTGGAGTGGAGTACAGTCCCTTCGGACATGTCCGGAGGTTCCTGAAAGCATGAATTCGATAGAACGAATTGAAAGATTGAATAATATTCATATAAAGGAGGATTGAGGAAAATGGTATTAGCAGGTGATGCAGGAATATTGTATGGATTGTTGGCTGTCGGCGCAGGCTTGGCTACTGGATTAGCAGGCATTGGTGCCGGTGTTGGTGAACAGGGTATCGGCGCCGCCGTGGTTGGCGTCGTGGCTGAAGAGCCCGGATTCCTGGGCAAGGGTCTGTTCCTTATGCTTCTGCCCGAGACACTGATCATCTTCGGTCTTGCCGTATCGTTGATTCTGATGTTCGCCTGGACACCCTTCTTGACCACAATGTCACCCTAAGCTGGCCATTTCCAAGGGTGAGAGG
>JAPKYC010000108.1 GCA_026394505.1 Methanothrix sp. | reverse complement strand
AGCATCTGCTCCACCAGGAGGGCCATGCGAAAATAGTGGCGGGCAACATCTTGTGGTTGCAGAATCAATAATTGATCTGAAGCAGCATCTGTTTTATCATAGACCTATCGTTTCCCGAGCATCTTTTAGCGAGACAATTTTGAGCCGAAATCCATCTGGAACCTGATAGTGCAGAAGAATTTTGTCGGTGGTTATGAGGTAATTCATATTGTACGCCAGGGCATAACCAAGATGTGTCCTATCGGTTGGTTGCAATCGATCTTTGCATTCGCCTGCCAGATGCCAGCAGATCTCAGCAACCCTATTTGTGGGCGGAAGGAATCTGATATCAAGTTTCCTCCATAGCTCGATCAAAGAGGCGATCATCTCCATTTTATGAGGATCGCTTCCCTCTTTTTCGCGAGTCAGACTTTTAAAAACAGTCTCTGCAAGTACAGAGAAAGGGACACAAAGCTCTAGAGCGGGGTGATTATCGATGTGATCCAGCAGGCCAGTTGCAAGCTGTGACTTTCTAACTTTCTTGTCGGTGCTAACAGAATAGAAAAAGATATCCGTGTCGATGGCAACGTGATTCATTTCTTGCCAAAAGCCTTCTTTATTCTTTCCTTCGTCGCCTTATCTTCTTCCTCGGTAACGGCCCAGACGATCCTGCCGTTGATATCCACTGCACCGCCGTAAGGCAACTGATTCTTGTCCGAATCGTAGATCTGCCCGACTACATATTCTGCCATTCTTTTCCTCGATCCGGGTATGGCTTCTTTCAATAATATAGTTTTCGCCGACTCATTTATTTACCTGTGATCCCTCAACGATTCTTATCTCCTCATCCGTCAGCCCGTACAGCCGGGCCCTGCATCGATCTGCCCATCAGTGGCCTCGATGCGACGCTGCAGGGCGGTCTTCTCGTGAGGCGTGCCGGCTTTTCGGGGAGCTGTTTATGCAGGGCGAGCATCTGCTCCACCAGGGAAACCTGGCGAAATAGTGGCGGACGACGTTTTCAGAATTATATTATTTTTTAATATATAATATAATTCTCTCTGCCCTGATCAAAGCATCCTGAGACATTGAAGACAAACCGCTGATTGAATCGTCATAATCTGCTCTATTACGATGATTTCGCAGACGTCTTAATTCTAAGGCCAGTTTCCTTCCATTGCTTCTTTTGCCCAAGCTGTAGAACTGGCTAATTACATAACTATGGACGCTTTCATCGGGAATGGGCTTCTGCCCCACATCTTTTAGATGGTTTCTCGCGATACAGAAGGCCGCATAGTATGCCCTGCTGATTGATGAGCGAAGCCTTGCCTCATCTTTCTCACCAGATGATGCCAGATGTTTTGCCAGGCTCAAGTAGCGACACCAATTGACAAAAACCAGAACCAAACTTACATCTTTTCCATCATTTTCAGAGCATCTTCAAGCGGCAATGCAGGAGCTACATGAGCTATTCCTAGCTCTCCGAAGGAATATGTTATCTTTAGGATTGATTCCTCGCTTGGAGCTTCGAATATTGCTACCGAGATATGTCTGCCGATAAGGAGATATCTGCCTATTACTTTCACTTCTTTGGGGAACTTGAATTCTCTCCAGTGAGCCAGCAGTTTCGCTTTATTCTCCGGTTTCCACTCGAACCATAGTACAAACAGCATTATTTCACCTCCCATCAGTTTATATAACGTTTATATGTGATGGATAGTCTATTATATAAACTTTCGGTACAAAATACATAAAAATAATTATATTTAATTTTAAGGTTTATGGTTGCGGCTAGCGAAATTGCCCCAGCAAAAAGCTTTAAATAGCACCTCAGTTAACAATTGTGATCGGTGAGTTTTAAAATGAGGGATCGTCTTTGCTGACGCTGAATTACAGCCGCATAGCTTGAATCTGGACCGCTTGCCGCCATCGGCCAAGCTGGTAATTAAGGTGCTGGAATCAGGAAGCCTTTTGACCCAAAAGGAGATCATAAACAAGACCTACCTTCCCGCCAGAACCGTAAGATACGCCTTAACCAGACTGCAGGAAGAGAACCTTCTTTTAAAAAGATTCTACTTCCCAGACGCACGCCAGAGCCTCTACGGCCTTAACGCCCCATCCCTGGAGGTGATGACTGCATAGTCATATTTTTTTACATATTTTCAACTATTTTTTTAAAAACCGTGCAAAAAAGAAAATGACTTGAAATGCAATGGGCAATTTTATTTATCATGGCGTTCAGCTATTTGATCTGAGAATGGGAGAAGTGATATGGAACACATAAAAATGCAGCTATCCGGAAAGCAGGCAGATGGATACGTTATCGCTCTTGGGCCGGTAAATCTTGTCAACGTAGTGACCGATGTGGGAATGGTGGGCTGCGGGGCCTTTGATGTCGCTGCCCTAAACAACTTTGGCTACCCGGCAGCGAAGGTCAGGCCCGCGAAGGGTAGCTCGATTGCCACTATCGATGACCTTTTGCAGGGCATAGTCAAGGAAGTGAATCCCGCTGCTGAGAAGCTGGGATTGAAGGTTGGCCTCACCGGAAGAGAAGCTCTCGAACTGCTATAACCTATTTTTGCCCAAGCCAGCAAAATTTGCCTCCATGCAAGTCTTTAAAGAGTTTCCAATAGTAGTATGGGAATGGTGACCTGTAAATGAGGGATCTACTTTGTTAAGGAGGAATCGAACTCTTCGAAAATAGAGACGATAAGGCAAACCCCTGGCAGAATCAATTCTCCGACCACCTGGAATGCCATCAGTCTTGGGCCATTTTACGAGATAAGCGACAATCTAACCCTGGCCCGGTCGCATTATGAGGAGGATCTAAAGACGGAAGAAGCGGAACATGGCCAATGGCACCCCCACGTAAGTATAACCTTAAACAATTTGGGGCGAGCGCTCAAGGCCCAAGGAAATATTAAAGATGCTTATCTTTATTTCCAGCGGGCATTGGAGACCGCCGAGGCCTCTTTCGGTCCCATCCATCCGGAAGTGGCATTGAGGGCTTTCATTTTAGGAGATCTGCTCAGTGATCTGGGGGGCTATGGCGAGGCTCGATCTCAATATCAGCGAGCGCAACAAATCATGGAGTCATTGTCTGGGCCGGATCATCTCGATGTGGCAATTATATTGAATTCTCTTGGCAACACGGCGATAGCCCAGGGCGAGCCGGCAGAGGCGCGTGCCTTCTTCGCGAGAGCGCTGGATATATTTCGCGATAATTTGGGGCAGGACCATCCTTACACCACCATTACAGAAGAGCATTTGCATGCGTTGCCGCAAATACAATTGCTCCAGGAGACCGTGGATGATGATTATGATTTTTATTTTTAAATTTTTTATAGAACATTCATCCTCCCGCAATCGGCGGCAGTATGGCCACTTCGTCGCCTTCTGAAAGCGTTGCCTCCAGCCCGTCGATTGACTCAACATCTTTTCTGTTTTTCATGAGGATAACATACTCTCGGACCTTGCCAGATTCATCAAATAAGGCAGATTTCAGCCTCTGATGTGATACACAAAGGCCATCCAGAAGCTCCTTGACCGTGGATTTGTCCTTTAGCTCCACCCTCAAATTCTTTCCCAGAATATCGCGAAAGTTTGCAAACGCTCTGACGTGTATGATCATTTTGTCCTCAAAAAGATTTCTTAAGGCCAATAAGTGCGACCATCATCGGCATACGCTCACCAACCGGCTGACTCCGTCGCTTGTTATCAAGCCTATTACACAATGATTTGCATCTACCACCGGCAAAGCCGAGATGTTATGCTCATTCATGCGCTTGGCGGATTGCTCGACTGGGTCTTCCTGGGCGGAGATGACCACATTACGGGTCATTATCTCTTCCAGTAGCGTATACTTCAAGGCCACGGCCTTGGACACATCCCAGGCGGTTACAATTCCCACCAGCTTTCCTTCCGCGTCCGTCACGGGCAGGTGAGTTACACCCTCCGTCATCATGATTCTGGCCGCCTCCTCCACACTGCAGCCCTGCCGGATGGTTACTACCTCTTTGACCATCACATCTCCCACAGATGTGCGGGAGAGAAAGTTCTGAATGGTATAGTTCATTTGCCCGGATTCCAGAAGAAAAGCATCATGTCCGTAGTTTGATTTGATCTCACAATGTCGCACATCGATATCATTGGCACTGAGAGCCTCGGCGATCTCTTTGCACTGGTAAGGCGGATAAAGCCAGTCGGAGCTTATGGATATGACCAAGAATTTTGCCCTCACACCTTTGAAGACTTCAGATAAAGATAGAGCACCTTTTTTCGTCAAGTCGAAGTAGTCAATGGCCTTGGTGATGTAAAGATACGAATTGGCATCGAAGCGCTTAACAAAGGCATCGCCATGGTAGCTCAGGTAGCTCTCAACCTGGAAATCGAGGGATGCGAAGTCGAAGCCGTACTCCGTCTTGCCCTGCAGGCGCCGCCCGAACTTCTGATGCATCGACTCGTCGGAAAGGTATGTGATGTGCCCAATCATCCTTGCCAGAGAGAGACCGCGGGCAGGAGGGGTCCGGCCGTAGTAGTTGCCATTCTCCCAATCTGGATCCGAGGTTATCGCTCTGCGGCCAACTTCATTGAAGGCAATCTGCTGGGGCGAGGAGTAGGCACTGGTGGCTATGGGCACGGCGAAGCGCACCATCTTTGGATAGGATACGCACCATTGCAGAACTTGCATTCCGCCAAAGGACCCGCCGATGACAGCGAATAGCTTATTGACGCCCAAATGGTCCAGGAGCCTCTTCTGGACATCCACCATATCCTTCACGGTGATGAAGGGAAAGTCCAGGCCGTAAGGTTTTCCCGTCTTGGGATTTGGAGAAGACGGGCCAGTGGTGCCCTTACATCCGCCCAGGACATTAGAGCATATTACAAAAAATTTGTCGGTATCCAGAGCTTTCCCTGGACCGATAATAGCATCCCACCAGCCTGGCTTCTCATCACCTTTGTGCCAGCCTCCGGCATGAGCATCTCCGGAGAGGGCGTGACAGATGAGGATGGCATTGCTCTTTTCGTTATTCAGCTTGCCGTAAGTCTCGTAGGCGACTGCGGCCCCGGCGAGCTGGCCGCCATGCTCTAGTGCAATCTCTTCCGGAATTCGAAAGCATTTGGTCTCGACCAGGCCTGCAGATTCCCTTTTCATAGCACCGCCTTGGCCAGAGCCTGATCCAGATCGGCGATGATGTCCTCGACGTCCTCGATGCCAACGGATACGCGGATGAAATCGGCTGTGACTCCTGTAGCGGCTTGCTCCGCGGGCGTTAATTGCTGGTGCGTGGTTGATGCGGGATGGATGACCAGACTCTTGGTGTCGCCGATGTTTGCCAGATGCGAGAGCAGCTGCAGAGACTCAATGAACTTCTTGGCCGCAGGAAGGCCGCCCTTGATGCCGAATCCCAGAATGGCATTATATTTGCCTTTCAAATACTTCTCGGCCAGAGCATGGCTGGGATGCTCCTCCAGGCCTGGATAATTGACCCAGGCGACTGCAGGATGGCTTTTCAGGAATCGGGCCACCTTTAGGGCGTTCTCCGAGTGTCTCTCTTGTCGCAGGGCCAAAGTCTCCACGCCCTGCAGGAAGAGGAAGGAATTGAAGGGGCTCAGAGAGGGCCCAAGGTCACGAAGAAGCTGCACTCTTACCTTAAAGATGAAAGCCACATTTCCTAACCCAGGGAAGTTGCCGAAGGTATCCCAGTACTTCAGGCCGTGATAGCTGGGATCCGGCTCAGTGAACTCCGGAAACTTTCCCCGAGACCAATCGAACTTGCCTGAGTCTACAATGACGCCGCCGATGGAGTTTCCGTGGCCGTTGATGAACTTGGTGGCAGAATCCACGATTATGTCCGCCCCATATTCAATAGGTCTAACTATGCCGATTCCTACAGTGTTGTCCACTACAAAGGGAAGGCCCTCATCGTGGGCGATCTTGGCGATTTTTTCGAAGTCCGGCACATCCAGCTTGGGATTGCCGATGGTCTCGGCGTAAAATGCACGGGTCTTAGGAGTGATGGCTTTCTTAAACTCCTCCGGCTGGGTGGAGTCTACGAATATGACCTTTCGGCCAAGCTTGGGGAAGGTATAATGGAATAGCTCATAAGTGCCGCCATAAAGGTTGTTGGCGGAAACAATTTCATCCCCCACCTGGGTGATGGCCAGCAGCGCCAGGGAAATAGCGGCCTGACCGGATGCCACTGCCAGAGCCGCAACGCCGCCTTCCAGGGCGGCAATGCGTTTCTCGAAGGCATCGCTGGTAGGGTTCATGATCCTGGTGTAGATGTTGCCTAACTCCTTTAAGGCAAAGAGATTCGCCGCGTGTTCTGTGCTCTTGAAAACGTAGGAGGCGGTCTGGTAGATGGGGACAGCTCTCGATCCCGTGGCGGGATCTGGTGACTCCTGGCCGGCATGAACCGCCAGGGTGCTTAGCCCGAATTTTTTCTCGCTCATTTGAATCCTCTCTAATTAACTGATATTAAATCCATACTTGCTCGCTATATTCAGGAATGCGTCTGATGTATACGTTATCTGGTCCCAGGTGAGACCATAGGTGTTTAGCTTCCAGGTGCGCGTAGCGCCGGCGAACTCGCCGACAACTCCCCTATCTTTTAGCTCGTCACTGAAGAAAAAACCACGTCGTTTATGCGTCTTAGCAACCACATCAAAGCTTCCCGTGGTGTCCACCTTGGTCAAAGTATGCTTGCGTGGCCACTCGCTCAGAACCTTTGAGTCCTGGACGCGCAAGAACTGCTCCAGGAGGTAGTTTGATTTTTTGACCTCCTCGTCCCACTTAATTGTCCTCGCCTGGACATGGGGGAATGAGGCGATCATGGAGAGAAGAGTTGCACCCATTAATGTGCATCCCATGTTCTCCACCTCTTTTATGCCGAATTTCCTTTGGGTCAGGTCTCCGATCATC
>JAPKYC010000058.1 GCA_026394505.1 Methanothrix sp. | reverse complement strand
GGTGGCGTTCCCAATGCTTACTGGATAGTCCAATTGTCCCCGAGTGTGGATTTGCCCGCCGGGACCTATACGATTATCGACTCGGGCCCATCGACCTGGTCCTATACCTACGAGAGCAATGACTGCGGACTTGCCACGGTTATCGGTCCTAAGAGCGGCAGCGGTAAAGGAAAGTCTGCCCCCTGTGCCGGAGAAGGAGTGGACTATTCGCCCAGAAGTCCGACCGACCTTTACACAGCCGGGCCGGGACTGGTTCCGGGCATGTATAATATCTGGTACGGCAAAAGAACCGGCACCCAGATAGGAACGCCGGATAAATGGAATCAACTGGGGCAAAAGGAGCTTTTTGGCGGCAAGTTCTATGTCTTTGATGTGGTTGCAGCCAGTCTGGGAGAGGCCACACCCCAACTGATCAACCCCATGCTCACTAATCCTGCCCCCGGCAGGTCTTTGGTCTGGCTGAAACTCAGCTCCGAGGATGCTTATGTGGTCTGCTTTGACGGACCTCTGGATGGTGGACTGAATCTGGCCGGTGCCTGGAAGATGTCCGGACATCAGGAAGGCTTCAATGATTGGAAGGCGGACCTGAATTTAAAGAAGGACGGCAGCCTGGAATGGACGGAGACGGAGGGGGCTAATGTGGGAGCCAACCGGCAGGGGACCTGGCAGTTCGACGGAACGGTCCTTACCCTGAAGTGGGTATCGCCGAACGGGGGTGCGACCTCTTGGGTATCGCGGTCTGTGGCGGAAAATTCCATATCTTCCGGTACTTACTCCGTTGAGCAGGCTCCGGGAGGAACCTGGTCTGCCTTGAGGCTGGCAGAGGGTTTCTAAGAGACTAAAATACACAAACCTCAATCTAGATAGGCCTTCTCGCGATCTTCAAGAGAGGCCTCAGAATCTTTTTTTCGGGCTTTATGAAAATAAGGCCACATTGAAATATAAAGCTTTATATCTTTGAGATGCATCCATCCCCCTACAACCGTACGAATAAAGAATGCATAAAATCCTTCTTACTCACATCAGGTGAAAGATATGAATAAAGTCTTGATATCGATAGTCCTCATTATATCTTTAGTGGGGTGTGCAATTGCCGTAGATAGAAGCGGCGTAGAGCTGCTACCAGGAGAAGCGAGAGCTGAGAAGCTGTTTGAGCTGGGCATCGGCCAGCCATGGGTAGGCGGCAATCCACCGTCTACCAGTGCATCAGACTACATCTTTTCTCAATACTTCTGGTCCTACAAAGGATCAACACCAAGGAAGCATATTGAGAGCCCAAAGAAGCATTTGATGGTGGACAGTACGCCCAACACGGTTTATTTCAGCTATCAGATGCAGGCTGTGCCGTATACTCAATATCAGAGCAATGCCGCCTACACAGGAGGAAACTCCTTGTGGATACAGGGCTCTTCCAGCTGGTCCCAGTATGCCAAAGTTCCCCAGTGGTCCGGCCTCTCTCTACTGGCAACTTCTTCAATAGGCGGCAAAGGATATCTGTATGAGATTGCCCCTGAGGGAAAGCTATCCAAGGAAAGCTCCTACTTCTTCCCGGGCAGCAGCCAGATAGACTTCTATGCAGACACAATAGGACAGCATGTACTGCTATTCATTATCGGCGGCCAGGTAAGCAATGCCATAGTCATCGATGTTATCAGCACCTATCCGACATCCTATCCGCAGACAGCTCCAGTCTATCCGCCTGCCCAGATTGGATGAGAGGGTATCAGGTATTCCTGGATGGCAATTACATAGGCACGGAGGGAACTGGTGGAGACTTACTTGATGGAAGGTTCAGCTTTCGTGTGGTTGGTGGTCGCAGCCATGATATCCGGGTCTACGATGGCCAGTTTAACTACCCCAAGACGATGTTCTTCACAAGAGGAGTCCAGAAGATAATCTACGTGGAGCCGGGAACAGCGGTCTATATTTAAGCCGCCATCTTCTTCTTTCTGTTACTATGATCTGCAAATTAAGGGCGCAAAAAAGGTTTGTTGCATCGGGAAAGTACTTATTCCAGAAGTATACATGCTAATTGCCCAAGTCCTCCGGGGATTAGATTAGAAAACGATACAGGTAGCACAAGTGGATGAGATTAGAGCGGGGTTAGCCAAGCTGGCCAAAGGCGCAGGACTTAAGATCCTGTCTCGCAGGAGTTCGCGGGTTCGAATCCCGTATCCCGCATAAAAATCATCTTTGATCGGCAGATATTTGACCGACAGGTATATAGACTAAAGTGCACCTCGTTAATAGGCTTCATTTGCATTGATTCATGAGATGTTTTTGCGAGCACCAATCGATTCTTGAAATCGATAAAAGGATACATAGGATAAATGAGATTTGGAAATGGCAGAGACGGCTTGAATATTGATCATGGAGAGACGACCGACGTAACAAGTTCCGATTTAGGACTTGATACCGGGACACCTTTCCTAGAAAATGGATCCAGGCCTGCATATTCCCAGGAATGCTTGCCAAAAGCACAGGCGAACGGCCTGCTAAGCAATCAAGGCGATATTAAAAGGATTTGATTATAATAGCATTCTTCCCCAAGTGCCTCTGCAGCCGGTTGAAGTATCTATCCACATTAAGAGACAACAGATACGACTCAACCAGTTTTTCAGATGTGAGATCCGCATCAAAGGACTTCAACCAAATCAACGATCAACACTTAGAAATTATCTAGAGGCAAGAATGTCATTTGGAAATTTAAATATCATAGATCCGCTTTGCCGAGCACTGGCCAAGGAAGGATACACCGCACCGACTCCCATACAGACGCTGGCTATACCCCATCTTTTGAATGGAAAAGACCTGATGGGCATCGCTCAGACAGGCACAGGCAAGACCGCAGCATTCGTGCTGCCCATATTGCAGAAGATTTCGGAACAGCACAAGTCCGCCCTCCCAGGAGTTCCGCGCGCTCTGATTATCGCACCTACAAGAGAGCTGGCCGCACAGATAGACCAGAGCTTTGCCACATACGGCCAGTTTCTCCGCTTCCGACATACCGTCGTCTTCGGCGGCGTGCGGCAGGGGCCGCAGGTCAAGATGCTTTCTCAAGGCGTCGATGTCCTGGTCGCCACACCCGGCCGGCTGCTCGACCTGATGAATCAGGGCTACATTATGCTGAGGGGCGTGGAGTTCTTCGTCCTGGACGAGATAGACCGCATGCTTGACATGGGTTTCATCAAGGATATGAGACGGATTGTCTCGGCGCTGCCGCAAAAGCATCAATCGCTTTTCTTCTCGGCCACATTGTCCCGGGAGATCGGCGAGTTTGCAGAAAAGCTTCTCACAGATCCCGTACGCATCGAGGCCACTCCCCAGGCCAGCACTCTCGAGTGCATCAAGCAGAGCGTTTTCTTTGTGGATCAGAACAACAAGTATCCGTTATTGCAGGGGCTTATCAGAGATGAAGATATGGAACGTGTCTTGATCTTCTCCCGCACCAAGCACCGGGCGGATAAGATCGCTGAGGCGCTCAATAAGAACAGGATCAACGCCGATGCCATTCACGGCAACAAGTCGCAAAACCAGCGCACTAAGGCCATGCATGATTTCAAATCAGGCCGCTTGCGGGTGCTTGTGGCAACGGATATTGCCGCGAGGGGCATTGACGTCGATGACATATCCCATGTGATTAACTTCGATCTGCCCAACGAGCCGGAGAGTTATGTCCATCGCATCGGTCGCACGGGGCGTGCCGGAGCGGATGGCAAGGCATATTCGTTTTGTGCTGCAGATGAACGCAATATGCTGCGTGGCATTGAGAGGCTGACACGGACGAAAGTAGGGATCATGGAGCACCAGTACCATTCCGAAACGGCAAAGATGGCCGTGGGGGCCGCAGCCGAGTCGGCCACTTCCTATAGAGCGAGGGCCACGGCGAGAGGTTCCAGACAGGAGAGCGCGCACAAATCTGGTCCCAGAAAGCCGTATCCTGTCAGACGGCGCTAGTTGAAAAAGACTGGAAAACCCGGGAGAGGCTATTGTATCCATTATGCTCAGAAGAGCACTAACATTTTAATGGAGGGAGATTGATGAGAATTGTCCAAGTAAAAGACGCACAGAGCAAGCCCAATCCTCACGGAGTGGATGCCAGGAGCATTAGCGATACAGAGAACGCCCAGGTGGCGCACATCACCTTGCAGCCAGGCGAGTCTCTGAAAAAGCATATCACACCCGTGGATGTGGTCTTCTACGTGCTGGAAGGCCGGGGCGTGGTGGAGATAGGCGAGGAGCGAGTCGCGGTGGGGGCCGATACGCTGATCGAAAGCCCGGCCAAAATTGCTCACCGCTGGATTAACGAGAGCCATGAGGCGCTGCGCATATTAGTGATAAAGACGCCCCGGCCCAAAGAGGCCACGAAGATGCTGTGAGAGGATAGAGTCGCTGCCCGCTTAACAGCCCGAGGCATTCACAAGGGCACTTTTATGGGCCTGCCGGCCACAGGCAAGAGCATAACCATGACGGGCATTGAGATATTTCGCATCGAAAACGGCAAGATTGCAGAGCTGTGGGGCGAGGCCAATCTGCTATGAGGACTTTTTAAAAAGAATGTCATCTCTGAAGATCTCTATCTGATCTCCAAAAACTATTCATAATCGTCTTTCAACATAGTACCGCGAAGGTATACCCATGAGAGCTAAAATTATTATTATTATTATTCTCGCTGTGATGGCGGTCCAGTGCTTCACCTTCTCATGCTCTGCAGAGACGGCCAAATACTGGTCTGACAAAGGAAACGCCTCATTTGATAACGGATCCTTTGAGGATGCAGTCACATATTATGACCACGCGCTTCAGATAGATCCCCAGCTCAAAGAGATCTGGTATAATAAAGGCAATGCTTTGTTTACCCTGGGCAAGTTTAATGACTCTTTGAAAACTTACGAGAGGGTTATTCAGCTTGATCCGAAGTCTGCAAGAGCCTTGAACAATGAGGGATGGATATTCTACATTCAAGGCAACTACAAAGAGTCGATCGCTCTGTATGACAGGGCCGTTGAGCAGGACCCCGGATTTGCCTTGGCCTGGAACAATAAGGGAATTGCTCTGGCCGATCTAGGAAAGTTCAGCGAGGCGGTCAAGGCCTATGACAAGGCAATTGAGATGAATCCGAATTATGCCGATGCCTGGAATAATAGAGGCAGCGCCCTAAAGGACATGGCAAATTACAATGAGTCTATAAAATCCTATGACCGTGCCCTAGAGCTTGATCCTGCAAAGCCTATAGTCTGGAATAGCAAAGGCTGGGTTCTCTCTCTTATGGGTAACAATGACGATGCCGTCAAAGCCTACGATAGGGCTACTGAGCTGAACCCCAGGCTTGCCTTGGCATGGAACAATAAAGGCATTGCTCTGGCAAACATGGGAAGGCTAAATGAATCTCTATCCAGTTATGATGAGGCCTCAAGGCAGGATCCGACATTTGCCTGGCCCTGGAATAACAAGGGAATTGCTCTGGCTGGCATGGGACGGTATGAAGAGGCAGTCTCGTCCTTTAATAAGGCCACCGACCTTGACCCAAAATATGCAAAGGCCTGGAACAACAAGGGTGCTGTTCTTCAGATGCTCCATCGTGATGCAGAGGCAAAGGCGGCTTATGCCAAGGCAAGTGCGCTTGGACAGAAAATGAATGCCACCGCTGGCGCGGACAGCAATGCGAGCAGCGCCAAGGCCAATAATCAGACTACGGCAGAGAAAAAGAAATCACCCCTGCCATACACAGGCGCTCTGTCAATCATCTCCCTGCTGGCTGCCAGCAGGATCCTGAAGTTTAACGGCGGGAAGTCCTGACGAAATCAAACTGCGTGCGGCCACCCCACCCTAAAGGGATGGGGTATGCTTCGGGCCGCACGCACGCCCGGTTAGCTGGAGATCTGAAATCATCGAGTCTTCTTTGCCTGGTCTCCCTGATCTGTGCAATTGAAACTCTGCTTTCGAATTCCAGATTATCGGTTTAAGTGAGCACAAATAACGTGCGAGGGTTCACTTCATCCCCAACCT
>JAPKYC010000149.1 GCA_026394505.1 Methanothrix sp. | reverse complement strand
CTCCAACTCCTTTCTGGCCGTTATGTCCAGGAGATTTCCCAGGATTGCTCTCTTGCCTTCGTACTCAATGGGAACGGTCCGAAACTCGATCCAGCGACAGGTTCCGTCTTTGCGCTGCACCTTCGACTCATAAACGGGTATATCGGAGGGCAAGTCGCGCTGCAGGCGGCTCACGCACTGTATATCATCGGGCTTCACGAGCTGCCAGAGGGGCAGGCCAAGCAGGCTCTGTGCAGAGCAGCCGAATATCTCCCCCAGCTTGGGATTGACAAGCCGGAAGGCTCCATCCTGCAAAATGTAGATGCCTGCCAGGGCGTTCTCCACAATATTTCTGTGGATTCTCTCCGATCGTTCGATCTGCTCACTCATTGCTCTTTCGTTTGCCCTGAATCTGGCCTCTTGAATGAGATTCTCGAAGACATAAGGAAGGCTCTTGAAGCTTTCCAGGCTCTTGACCACATATTTGGTTGCCCTGTTCTCAAAGGCCACCACCGCCATCTCTGTAGTGCCGTGGCCGGAAACCATGACCACGGGAATGTCCGGATCAAGCTTTCTGATCTTCACCAGAACATCCAGGCCCCCAATGCCGGGCAAGACCAGGTCCACGGAGATCAGGTCATAAGCGGTGGCGGCGATCATCTCCAATCCCTCCTCTCCCGAGGCGGCAAAGTCTAAGAAGAATTCATCATGCCTTCTAAAGCCCATTTTAATCAGCTCGGCATGCTCTGGATCATCTTCGATAATGAGAATGCGAAATCCTGCCATGAGAATCCTTCCCTGCTTAAAATAAGAATAATAGATTTGCGTATTTCTATCTTTTGGCGGCTGAAGTAGCAGATGGTCCGGGGTCAAAAGCTGCAAATTAGCCAGAGGGCGATGGTTATTAATTTAAAAAAATATTGATAATTTTAACAAATGCCTGTACCGACCGCCATAGATTTAATAGCCTGCAAATGCATAAAGCAGGCAAGATGAAACTATTCATTGTCCTCTTTCTCATGCTTCTCGTTTCTTGCTGCCAGGCCAAGACCCTGATTGTCGATCCGGGCGAATCGGGAGATGCTAAGACGCTTTTGGCCGCCATCTTCCTGGCCGGCAATGGAGATACGATTCAAATCCAGCCCGGAAATTATGCCGGAGCTATTGTGGACAAAAGCGTGAACATCTCAGGCAGAGGAGCTGTAATTGTAGAAGGATCATTAGCTGTAACTGCGCCCGGCTGCAGGATCTCCGATATCACTATAAAAGCAAGTGGAAAGGATGCCGCCGTCAGCCTCGCCACCCCAAACAATCAACTCGCACGCTGCACCGTAGCCGGCATCGCGACGGCCGTCAAATCGACCGGTGAGAATAATTCCATACGGGATTGCCGGATCGATTCGCCTCAAGGTGTAGAGATATTCGGCGCGAAAAATGAGGTTCTCGGCAGCATCATCTCGGGCGGCACAGCCATTAGAATCAACGACACCTGGGAGTGCATGATCTCCGGCTGCCAAATCACTGCTTCGCAGGGGGTGCTGATAGAAGACTCCCGCGGAAATGCGGTTGTCAATAACACATTTTCTGGAAACGGATTTGGAGTGGTGCTCACCAGATCCCATGACAATGAAGTATCCCATAATAACCTGTCCAGCGGCTATGTGAGCGGTCTTGATGTTATCGACTCCAGCCGCAGTAACCTGACGAAAAACTGCATCACCGGAGGAAAAGTCGGTATAAGCCTGAGGAGATCGCATAGCTGCAATGTCTCCGGCAACATCTGTGAGAAGAACGAACGGGCGGGAATATTTGCCGAAGGAGCCTATCAAAACCTTCTGGAGAGCAATTTTCTTTCCGAGAACGGCAACGGCATCCTTCTTCAGGGATCATTGGAGAACGCTCTCTCCTCCAACCAGGCATACCGGAATATCTATGGAATATCTTTGCGTGGCTGCACGAAAAATATGCTGCGGGGAAATATACTCCGGGAAAACTCTTACAACCTGCGCATTGAGTCCGCTTCGGGCCGGTCAGGGTCATCAAGTCATTATTTCTTTGTACAGGATATAGACAACAGCAATCTGGCAGACAATAAGCCCATTTGTTATTTGGTAGGAAAAGCCAATCTCAGTGTGCCAACGGACTGCGGCTTTTTGGGGCTTGTATCCTGCAAAAACATTCGTGCCGCCAACTTGACCCTAAAAAACAGCAGTACGGGAGTGCTGTTGGTCAATTCCACCAACTGCAATATCCAAAACAGCAGCATCTCCTGGGCGGAAACGGGATTTCTCCTTCTAGATAGTCTGGCCTGCACCATATCCCGCAGCCGGGCTATGGAATGCAAGACCGGTTTTGCGGCCGTTGCATCATCAGGCTGCCAGTTTGCCCACGACATGGCTCGCAATTGCTCTGCCGAGGGCATCCGCGCTGACAACGCGCAGGGCCTGGGCCTATTGGAGTGCGTAGTACTGTCCTGCAAAAGCGGTGTAGCTCTTCATGAATCCCGGCGGTGCAGGATTCAAAACTGTAGCACCGGCAAAAACCAGGTGGATGGAGTGCAACTCAGCAAATCCCATAATTGCTCTCTTATCGGAAATGCAGCATTTTCCAATGATCGAGGCATATCCCTTACGAGCAGCAACTCCTGTTTCCTGCTGGCAAATAATGCCAGCGCGAACAAGATAGACGGCATATCATTACAGCAGCTATTGGATGCTGATGTCCGGAGCAACATCGCCCTGAGAAACGGCCAGGGAATCTTTGTCCAGTCCTCTCGTCGTCTTTCCGTTCGGGGAAATATCCTGGCTGAGAATAGTCGTTTTGGCCTGCGCATGAGCAGCTCCAAGGACAGCAACATCACCGAGAACAACATCTACGATAACCAGATCGCGGGCGCCAATTTAGTGGACTGCACTGGCAATTTGCTCTACCATAACATCTTCGCGAAAAATGGCATCCAGAACGCTGCGGATAACGGGCAAAACCAGTGGGACGCCGGGCCAATTGCTGGCGGCAACTTCTGGAGCGACCATGAGGTCTTAGGCAATCCGGGAGATGTGCCGCGCCAAATTCCCGGGGGTGGCGTAGATCGCTATCCTTTCCATGACCCAGGGGGGTGGCAATGATAGATCAAAAGGATCTTGATCTCCTCAAGATCGCCCAGGACGGAGTGCAACTGACCGCGCGGCCCTATCAGGTCTTGGGAGATATGATGGGCATATCTGAGCAGGAGGTCATAGAGCGCCTCTCTGTCCTACAAGAGGCGGGCATAATTCGCCGCTTTGCCGCCACCATTGGTCACAGAGCTCTGGGAATTGTGGCCAATGCCATGATTGCCTGGAAGGCGTCTCCCGATGAATTGGAAAGGGCAGGCGTGCTATTTGCCTCAGTCGATGAGGTCACCCACTGCTACGAGAGAGCTTATGCCGAGGACTGGCCTTACAATCTTTACACCATGGTACACTCAAAAAGCCGGGATGACTGCCTGAAGATTGCTGATCAGTTGTCGCAAAGATCAGGCATCGGAGAATTCAAGGTGCTGTTTAGCGAGTTTGAGTACAAGAAGATCAGTGCCAGGATTTAGCGGAGGCGATAATGGCAGAACAAAGAGATGACAAATCGAGAAGGCCGCTTTTCCCCCTTTTTCTGGACCTCAATTCCAGGCATGTGGTGATTTTCGGTGGGGGAAAGGTTGGCGAGCGCAAAGCCGGTCTTTTTTCTCAATATGGGCCGGTGAGAGTTTTGTCCCGCGATTTCTCCCCAGGGCTGAAGGATCTGGAGAAGGACCCACAAAGGCGGATTGATCTGGTGGAGTGCGACCTATCCTGTGGTTTTTGCAAATATTTGCAGGGTGCATTTATCGTTGTACCGGCTACCAGCGACTCAAAATTAAATCGCGCCATTGAAGAGGAGGCGAGATGCCGGGGCATTCTCGTGAACAACGTGGAGGAGGCGGGGGATGTGGTGGTTCCATCTATTCTGCAAAGGGGCTCCATTGCCATTGCCATCTCTACAGAAAGCCCGGGCCTAACCAAGTACCTTCGCCTCCGCCTGGAAGAAGAGCTGACTGAGAACTACCAGGACATGGCCCGGCTGCTCTCTCAGATCAGGAGGGAGAACAAAGAGCTTGTGCCCATGCAGAAGGATCGCGCCCGCATAATCTGGAAGATACTATTGGACGATGAGGTTTGGAGGCTTCTCGAAGTCTCCTATGAAAAGGCCTATATGAGAGCCCGCTCACATGTTGGCCTTGATGAGCGAGATAGCCTCGATGCTGGTGACACACCGCAAGGCCTCCATTGATGAGATTGAGCGGGCCTGGCACGGAGATGTACAGACCCTTCTCAAATGGGTGGGCTCACAGGAGAGGGTGGAAGAGTGCGCTGTGCTCAAGACCTGCAATCGTGTCGAGATTTATGTCGTCAGCGCGCGCGGCGAGAAGGTGCTCTTCGACCTGGCCAAAAAGGCGCGCGTCTCTTCTCGAATAATCGATTTTCATGATCATGATGAGTCTCTGCTTCACCTCTTGCGTCTGGCCTCGGGGCTTGAGTCCATGATCATCGGCGAGGATCAGATCCTGGGTCAGATGAAGGAACTGGTGCAGGAGGCGGCCAGGGCGGGAACGACAGGGTGGATGCTGGATACGGCCTTCAAGAAAGCCATAGCGGTCGGAAAACGGGTAAGAAAAGAGACCAAAATTAACGAGAGGTCCGTATCCGTAGGCTCTGCCGCCGTTGACCTGGCTGAAGAGATTCTGGGAGATTTGAGGGGATTGTCGGTTCTGGTGATTGGCGCCGGGGAGACGGGAGAACTGATATCA
>JAPKYC010000181.1 GCA_026394505.1 Methanothrix sp. | reverse complement strand
CGGGGCGAGCTGTAATATCTCATCAATGATTTCAGGATGAAAAATTTATACTAAAAGGTCCAATGTATCCAGGATGAGTGAAGATGCCTGCATCGTCGTATCGGTGGATGACATAAAGGCCTTTGAAAGGCTGAAGCTGATATCTCAGATAGCACCGGTGAAAGAGAGGATAAAGTCATTTGAAATGAAACACAAATGCAGCCTTGATGCCTTCGAGGAAAAAATAAAGCATCTTCCTGAGGATTTCGAACGCTGGGATGATTTCATCGAGTGGAAGGCCTACGCTGATAGCTTGAAGGATCTCGAATCAAGGCTCAAAAAAGGAGTATAGTTCTTTTGATAGCTATTTCTATTCTTATCACTGGCAGGATAGTGATGGCTCTCTGAGGATACGATGGGATAACTCCCCTCATCATAAAAATATTTGCACCTTCCCGGATCACAAGCATTCTCCTCAACTAGAAGAATCAAAGGAAATGAGCTTGGAAGAGGCTTTAGATGAGATTAGAAAAATTCTGCACGAACAAGGTGCCGAGTAACAGTTTCAATTCGAATTCATGAGGATGTTATGGCCGAAGGTATAACGCGCATCACTGTAAAGGGCTTCAAGTCTATAGCCGATGAGTGCTCCATAGAAATTCGCCCCCTTACGATCTTAGCTGGTGCTAACAGCTCAGGAAAGTCAAGTATAATGCAGCCCCTCCTGATGATGAAGCAAACACTGGAGGCACCTTATGATCCGGGTCCTCTTTTAATTGATGGCCCCAATGTACGTTTTACCTCCGCAGAGCAGTTCCTCTCCCAGTTGGATGGCGAGGTCATGGGCAAGTTCAGCATGGGGTTGGAAGTGAAAAGCTCGATATCATTCAATGAAACCTTCATCAACAAGCCACAGTCGGGAATGGAGATAGCTGAGATTTCCTACAAAAATGAAGAGGGTATTACTATCCTCCGGCCTGATATGACACAGGAAGAGATGATGACAGCTCGTCTGATGGCAACTCGTCCTGGGTGGGCGAGAACTTATTTTAAAAATTATCTAAATACAGATATAAAAAAACGGGAACAGGTGCTGAACATAGAACGAAAGAGATGCTTTTTGGAAGTCAAAATGCTTATGGGTGATGATGATACATTTGTTGTATCTGGTTTGAGTATAGCTTTTTCAAACGCCATTTTAAGCCTCATTCATGTGCCTGTACTGCGAGGCAATCCGGAAAGAAATTATAAAAAGACATCCGTGGGTCCCATGTTTCCAGGAACCTTTGAGATCTATGCAGCCAGCCTAATCCACCACTGGCAGGCAACTGAGGACACCCGCCTGAATGATCTGGGAACTGCTCTGGGGCGATTGGGCTTGACCTGGAAGGTTAGTTCAAAAAAGGTTGATGACGTCAGTGTGGAGGTAATGGTTGGCCGTTTCATTCACGGAACAAATGGCAACTCTAAAGATTTGGTGAGCATTGCCGATGTAGGATTTGGCATTTCTCAAATCCTTCCCGTTATCGTTGCCCTCTTGACTGCAGAGCCGGGCCAACTGGTCTACATCGAACAGCCTGAGATTCATCTCCATCCGCTCGCTCAGACTGCGATGGCGCAGATTCTTGCAGATGCCGCCAATCGAGGCGTAAAGGTAGTAGCTGAAACGCACAGCTCTCTGCTGCTCTTGGGCATTCAATCTCTTGTCGCCGAAGGCAAGCTATCCCCAGATAAAGTCAAGCTTCACTGGTTCAAGAGGCGGCCTGAGGACGGCGTTACAGAAGTATCCAGTGCCGACCTGGATAAAGCAGGTGCTTTTGGCAATTGGCCGGAAGACTTCTCCTCGGCAGAGATGGACGCCGATACTCGTTACATACACGCCGCTGAAGGAAGACTGGAGTCCAATTGATGTCATCCAGAGAGTCAAAGCGTTTAGTCATTGACGCATCAGTTGCTACATCTACGGGCGAGAGAGGGGAGCGAGGAGTTCGGTGCCAGGCCTTCTTAAGGGTCATGATTGATGAAACATACCATCGCTTGGTGATGACGCGAGAGATTGGAGCGGAATGGGATATACATTCTCATCCTTTTGCTCGCCGCTGGCGAAGGAGCATGAATGCCAAGAGAAGAGTAGACCGGCCGAACGCGTATCATGATGCCGCATTTTTCTTGAAGATTGAACGAGCAAGTCAAGCCGAAAAGGCTCTTGTTGCTATGGAGAAGGATCTTCGTCTCATCGAAGCTGCAAGAATAACAGACAAGCGTGTGATTTCTCTGGATGATACTGCCAGGAGGTTCTTTTCTGCAGTTTCAAGCCAGGTCGGCGAGCTCGGGGATATTCTGTGGGTAAATCCAGTTAATGAAGACGAGACGCCAGTCCAATGGTTGACGGACGGGGCTCCGATCGAGGAGCAAAGGCAACTGCGCCCATGATCGCCGCCCTCGCCGCGCGAGCCGCCCGGTTGTGCAGGATCCGGGCCTTCCGGGGCGAGCTGTAATTGATCATTTTACAGAAAAGCCTTAACTGATGACCTATGTGTGTAGTCCTGAACGTTTGAATATCTTTATATACCAAGGCCGGAATGTGCATTCTTCTCATGGAGAACGACGCTGAGCAAGCAAGAAAATCTCTTCGTTTCTTCTCCTTTAAGAGGGATCAGAATAATGGAATCAATTCCTGGCATGGTCTTTGTGAGGATTTGCAGACATTCTTCAAAGTCAAGCGATTTTGTATCTGGCCAACGTGTGCCAGATAATTTTAGAAACTATTAAGTCGGATCAGATTATCTCCTTAAGATCATTTCATTCGAAGGCGACATAAATGTCAATGGAATTTGCATACATAGCCCTGTTGTTAGGCACCCTGATAGTTCTGGCGTTGCCTACTGGAAGGTATATTGCGAAAGTTTTCAACGGCGAGCCTACCCGAGTTACGCCTCTCTTCCGACCTGTCGAACTGGCGTTTTACAGGATGGCGGGTGTGGATGAGACAAGAGAGATGTCCTGGAAGAGCTACGTTGCCGCCCTCTTGATCTTCAATGCCCTGGGTCTGGCAGCCGTCTTTTTGCTGCAGGAACTGCAGGGCTTTCTTCCTTTCAATCCTCAGAACCTGGGAGCGGTTCGCTGGGATACGGCCCTCAATACGGCAGTCTCCTTCACCACCAACACCAACTGGCAGGCCTATAGCGGGGAACAGACGATGAGCTATCTCACCCAAATGCTGGGCTTGACTGTGCAAAATTTTCTCTCCGCCGCTGTTGGGCTATCTGCAGCCATGGCCGTCATTCGAGGCTTCACTCGCAAAAATGCCGCCACCCTGGGTAATTTCTGGATCGACCTCACCCGGTCGGTGCTTTATCTGCTGCTGCCCCTGGCCCTCATCTGGGCTCTCTTATTTGCATCCCAGGGCGTAATTCAGACCCTGGGCCCCTATGTCATGGCACATA
>JAPKYC010000276.1 GCA_026394505.1 Methanothrix sp. | reverse complement strand
CCTCTGCGTTTTTCTTCTGAGCAATAGTCGTCTCCGTCCGTTCGTCCTCCGCGTGCTCTGCGTCTCTGCGGTTATATTCGTAATTCTTCGGCTATAATTATCGGATAATAATAATAGAAAACTGCCATCGTCTCCAAAAAATCAGCCCCCATTGCCGCATGCCCACCTGCTCCGCCGCCCCTCCCACTGGGGCCACCACGCACGGGCGCGTGTCCCCCGGCTCCACAATTTCGGTTTCACCTTTCAGCTCGGAATGCCGCGTGGTCGAGGGGCTACTATGCGCCCTAAAGGCAAAGCTGCAGATCGCTGCCGTGCTCACCTAAATTTCTTTTGTAACTACTATTATCGGCTCTTCGCTATTTCCTGTGGCTAACCTCAGGTTACTATGTTTTTCCAGTTGTTAGTTAGTAGCTCTGTGCGTTCTCTGTGATCTATGTGGTTGAAACGTCGTTAGCCGCTGGTAACAACCAAATGGTTACGAATTACGAACTTACCACCACAGAGACACAGAGCGCACGGAGGACTCACAGAGGAATCTATTACCCACTCGGAACAACGAGGAACCTGATAAGTCTTCTGCAAATGCACAGGATAGCGGAGCTTGAGCATAAGATTGAGCAGTTTCAGATCCGCGTGCGGCGTTTGACCTGCTGGAGATGTCCGACTGGGCCTTCCTGCTGGGGCTGGTAGGCATCGATGAGGGCGAGAGCATGGCGGACCAGATGGAGCTTTTGCTGGGTGGAAGCGAAATTCCTGCAGGGCATGGGCCTGGCGGCCAAGAGGGGCCATGCTCTCCGGAGGCCGGATGGAGGAGTGGGGGCAGGTAGCGAGTGCGTGGACCGAAGCCTGGCGGAAGGAGAGCTGATTGCTGAGCGGGCGCAGGAGGCCGGCCTGGAGGCGAAGCACAAAGGGATACTGATCGATAGCTGCCGGGAGGGCGACATTGTCATCGCACCCGATGGCATTTGCGGCAACCTCATCTACCGAACGCTATTACTATTATGCACAAGCTCAGTCCTGTTGCGCGCCTGTGCTGGGACCCGGGTCTATCGTGGACTTCAGCCGGACCAGAGGCGGGTTCGACGGGCCCATTCTAAACGAAATCCTTAAGAAGTTTCATCGCCTATTTATTGACAATCCGAAAAATCCTATCCAAGAGGAGGAAGCAAAATGGGTACCAGACAAGTAATGATTTTCATTGACGAAGGCGAACAAGAGAGACGACGCCAGGCAGAAGCAGCCGTCTCCCGCATAATTGCGACTTACCCCGGCAGCATTCTCGCCGAAGTGAATGATAAGCAAGCCAAGCTGCTCACAAGCAAAGGATTCACTCTGGAATCACTTACCGGCAGTACGATCAAGCTACGGTCGATCGAGTTCGACCCCACAATCGATGTTCCTGTAATGCCAGATGCAATGAAATTGCGCGCAGCCGAAGCAGGTTCGACCGAGGAAGATTACTGGATTGTTCAGTTTGTGGGCCCGGTTAAGCCGGAATGGAGTGTCGCAGTCCGAGAGCTGGGAGGCAGTGTCGGAGATTATATTCCTGAGAACGCCTTTATGGTGCGGATGACCCCGGAAGCAAAGGACCAGGTGTCCCAGCTTGATTTCGTGCGTCGGGTGGGTCCCTACCAGTCAACCTACAAGATCAGCCCTCTGCTAATGGGCGTTCGCGGTAAGATTCCCTTGGCTTCCCTTCGCAATGCGACGATTTCGTCGGAGGCGTTTAAGTCCACCCGATTTGGCAACTTACGCTTGCTGCTCCACAAGGCGGACGACGCGCCAGCAGTCCGACAGGTGGTTGAGAGCCTCGGCGGTACCGTCATATCAGCCGAGCAAGAGCTTCTGCGCATATCCCTGGACCCTACCCAGATTGCAGCTCTTGCCTGCCTCCCAAGCGTGCAATGGATTGAGCCGTACGTTGTGCCCAAACTGGTCAACGACATCGCCGCCGGCATCATCGACGTGCAGCCCGTCTGGAACCATCACGGGCTTGATGGCGAAGGTCAAATCATTGCCGTGGCGGACACCGGCCTGGATACCGGCAACAACGATGCTACCATGCATGACGATTTCGAGGGCCGGATTGTTGCCATTCGCAGTTGGGCAATCCCTGCGTGGCTTCATCCTTATTTAGACAACCTCAACTGGGATGATGGCGCTGCAGATCTGGAGAGCGGTCACGGTACTCATGTCGCCGGATCGGTGCTGGGCAGCGGTGCGCGGTCAAGTGGGGGCATCCGCGGCATGGCGTTTAATGCCCGGCTGGTCTTCCAGGCAATAGAGCAATACTTGAACGTTAAACCCGCCTACGAGGCACAATTGGCCGATGGCTATTACCTGGTCGGCATCCCGGACGACCTCAATACCCTCTTCCTGCAGTCCTACAATGATGGCGCGAGAATCTTTAGCAATAGCTGGGGTGGTTGCGAGGACGAGTCAGGAAATCTGATTTGTGGCCAGTACACCACGGAAAGCCAGGACATTGACGAATTTTCCTGGAACCACAAAGATGCGGTCATTCTCTTTGCCGCAGGCAACGATGGAAGGGATGGCAACAGCAATGGCGTGATCGATGCTGATTCCCTGCTTGTACAGGCAACTGCCAAAAACTGCATCACCGTTGGTGCATCTGAAAATAACCGCCCGACGGGGTCGGTTCCTGCACCTGGGTATGATATTCCCTATGGAACAGGCTCCTGGCTAGCGGACTTTCCGGCTGTGCCGATAAGAACGGATCACGTGTCCAATGATCCGGAGGGCATGGTGGCTTTCAGCAGCCGGGGCCCAACGGACGACGGCCGGATTAAGCCCGATGTGGTGGCTCCTGGGACCAACATCCTCTCCGTGCGCTCCAGTGTCGCCAGCGAGCATGGATGGGGACTGCTGCCGGCTGGCGATGCCCGCCAAAACTTCTACATGTTCATGGGCGGGACCAGCATGGCAACTCCTCTCACCGCCGGCACAGTTGCTCTCATCCGCCAGTACCTGCAAAGTGCCTGCCTCATTAGCAGTCCATCAGCAGCTCTGATCAAAGCCACACTGATCCACGGTGCAATGCCGATGGTCGGCCAGTATGCTCCGCCGGAAGTCGGAGCAGTGCCGAACAACGATGAGGGCTGGGGTCGCATCAACCTCGATCAGGCTCTTTTCCCTGCTTATCCGTCGAAGCTGGAATTTCGCGACTCTGTAGCGGATGCTGTGGGGACGGGAGATCAGAGGAACTATACATTCGCTGTGGTCAATATTGCTGTCCCGTTCCGTGCCACACTTGTCTGGACGGACTACCAGAGCACTCCGGCGGCAGGAGGTCTTGTCAACCAGCTGCGCCTGTCGGTCATTGCTCCGGACGGAACAACGATCCAGGGAGCCCCTGCCAACAACAATGTTCAACAAGTCGTCCTCAACGTTCCGCAAACAGGAACCTACACCGTCCGCGTTACAGGCATCAACGTCCCGACGGCGGCCATGCCCGGGGTCAATCAGAAGCAAGAATTCGCCCTGGTAGTGGCTGGTGGTCTTGATTTCGTTGATGTCTACATCAAGGACAACGCCGCTGATGATGGCATCACGCCATCGACTGGATGCCTCTATCTATCGCCGGACATCTGGATCAACCTGACCAACGACCCCACGCTTCCCCCGGCTCTCAATCCGGAGTACGGGCAGACGAACTATGTCTTTGTGCGGGTGCACAATCGCGGATCGAAGGCAGCCAGCAATGCCACAGTGAAGCTTTACTGGGCAAACCCCGGGACGAACCTTACCAAACCCCACTGGAAGACCGATGGCATTAAAGTGGACGGCGCGGCTGGCAATACCCGAACCATTACCGTGCCCGCGCATGGCGCAGGTGGTGATGGAGTGGCAATCACCGCTGCCTTTGAATGGGTGCCGCCGTCTCCTGGGGAAAACCCGGTCGAGCCGGGACACTTCTGTCTGTTCGCCACCGTCAACCATCCGGAAGATCCCATCCTCCAGGAGGATGTTGACAAAGTGCGATGGGAAGACAACCTGGCATGGAAGAACGAGATCGTCAAGGACTTGCTGGCCGACAGCACCACCAGCGCAGAGTTCTATGTTGCCGGCATTCCAGGTCCATCCATAGGCGCGCTCTACATCGACTGCTCCTCTGCGCAGGCGGGCGGAGAGGTCCGGCTCAAGGTTCCAACCCGCTATCTCGAAGGAGAGATGTCGGCCGGGCTGAATAAGGTCTGGGAATCTGAGAGCGGCATGGTAAGCCAGGTTGCTTTGCTCACCGGCAACTCTGCCTCGCTTACCGGCATCAAGCTCAAGTCTAAAGAAAATACGATGGTCCGGATCGAGGTGAAGCTACCGCCGGGGGCGCGGGCGGGCGAGGTCTATCCCGTGTCGATCGAGCAGCGGGTGAACGGACGGACGACTGGCCGGGTGAGCCTTGTGGCCAGGACCATCGGCACGCCGGCTTATATTGCCAACAGCAATCCAGACAGTTTGGAACTGCATCTTCCCAACTGTCCGTGGGCTAAGAAGATCAGTGGACGCCATAAGATCCCCTATGACGATCTTCAGCTCGCGCTGCGGCGTGGCTACAACGGGTGCCATTTCTGCCTGCCGGAGTACGATCAAGGCTGAGGCTGCGAAGGGAGGCCTGTCGATCCGGGCAACGGGGGGCGTCGTCAGCGACGCCCCGCCGCCGTTGGCAGTTGGCGGCAGACACCGCTTCCCAGCGATATATTTTATGATTGGAAGCTGAGGCCTATTTTCCTTTCATGAAAAATTGATAGGATTAACTGAATCCAAAGTCATGGCATGGACTCCGTCTTTGTGCGCTTTGGAATGCAGACGCAGAGCTGATCGCCGCCCGAGCGCAGGAGGCGGCCCGCCACAAAGGGATACTGATCGAGAGCTGCCGGGAGGGCGACATTGTCATCGCACCCGATGGCATTTGCGGGAACCTCATCTTCCGCACGCTATTACTATTATGCGGCGCGGAGTCCTTTGGCGCGCCGGTGCTGGGACCCGGGTCTATCGTGCACTTCGGTAGGGCAAGGGGCGGGTTCGAAGGGCCGGTGATGCTGGCGAGAGTCGGGGCGGGGATGATGGGCAAGGATATGGTTATGGAAAATCCGCTGGCCAATTGAAAAATATGGTCGCCTCAGGCTTTTTCTTCAGGAAGAACAAAAACGTCCACCAGGCCGGTGATAACCTCTTCTTCTTTTTTGCAGGGCCAGCTTCTCTAGTCTGGAGAAGGCAGGCTGCGGCAACTCGACAAGTACTCGACACATTTTCTCACCTTTTTCAAAGGCCTGCCAGCGAGCTTCCGATTGCTCTGCATCCTGGATGGCGTCTGCGGCTGATAGCACCTCTTCTTCCGGCTCGTGTGGTGCATAAATTTTTTTCATTTCGGATTGTAGTGCTGAAATCAGCGGACCTGTATTGCTGACGGCAACTCTTGGGCTTATGTGTGTCATAGGGTTCCTTGCTCAATAAATATTGCATATCTTCCTATAAGAAATCATTTGCTACCTGGTTTCTTTGTGGGATGAAAATGGTTCCTCGCATTCTCATGTAGGTGAAGTAGCTAGGTTTGGAGATGGCAATGATAATTAAACCCAGAGTTACGGAATTTAACCACAGAGGCACAGAGCGCACAGAGGACGAACGAACGGAGAACTACTGGGGCTGTAGTAGTGGGGGAACCTGTTTGCGGGAAGGACCATGCGACCCTGGCCAAGCAGCTTCAAATCCGCGTGCTGATTTTGGCCTTGCTTGAGCTATCCGGCTGGGCCTTCCTGCTGTGGTCGGTGCGAGCGGGTGGATAGGATCCTGCTGGAAGGCGACAATCGTCATCGCGCCGGATGGCATTTGCAGCAGTCTCATCTTCCGCACGCTATTACTATTATGCGGCGCATAGTCCCACGGGGCGCCGGTGCTGTGTGATTGTGCCCGACGGCGTGCTCTTCGGAAGCTCCAGGGCCCACAAAAATCTCCGGCAGCTACTTCTGGAAAAGTGCCAGCTCGAAGGGATTGTCTCCATGCCCTCGGGAGTCTTCCGCCCCTATGCGGGCGTGTCCACGGCGGTCTTGATCTTCACCAAGGGCGGCAAGACGGAGCGGGTCTGGTTCTACAAAATGGAGAAGGACGGTTACTCTTTAGACGACAAGAGGAACTTCATCGACGGCAAGGGCGACATTCCGGATATCATCGAGCGGTACAAAAAGAGGCGCGAGGAGAGCCCCACGGACAGGAAGGGCAAGTGCTTTTTCGTGCCCTACAGCGAGATCAAAGAGAACGGCTACGATCTCTCCATATCGAAGTACAGAGAGATCGAGTACGAAGAGGTAGAGTACGAGAAGCCGGAAGTGATTCTGGACAAGATCGAGGCAATCGAAGACCAGATCAAGGCGAATGTGGCCGAGCTGAGGAGACTGCTGGGGGAAAATTAACTTGCCAAAAGATGGGATATGCTCGGTTCCTGGCAGGTGAAAGCCTCGTCGGAGGAAAATATGCTTAGGCAGGATCTTCGCTATTTTTTAACGTAATATCTCGCAGCTTGCTGCGCGAGTGCGCAGCGATCGTTTCGCTGATCGGATTAGAAGCAAATGGTTTTGGCTGTGAAAGATATATGAATAATTCAAACAGCATAAAATTCTGAATAGTGAGAAATAATTTCAGGACACCACAGAGGGGACCCTTAGAGAAATCTTTAAATCCATTTAGCCAGAAAACATCAATATGGCTTTTTGGGATACAGATCCAACATATTTTCTATTTTTCTTTATTCCAGGGTTTATAATGGTACTTTTTTATAATTGGCTTAGAAAAGGTCTTCCATCATCTCAAGAACAACAAAAAGATGCTCCCTTGTATTTGTGTCTGGGATATAGCGGAGCATATTCTTTTCTCTGGTATCCAACACTTGCATACCTATCTTTGCTAAACTTTGGTCAAGATCATAAGTATATATATTATTTTTTATTAATATTCATATTTATTGTTATACCCGCTTTATTATCTGTGGCATACATAAAAGTAAATACTAAGATCAGAAGATACGTATATGTTGAATCTCCCTCTTCGAGGGCATGGGATTGTGTATTCAAAGACCTTGAACCTTGTTGGGCAAGGATCTATCTAAAAGATAGCAATGTTATTGGGGGAAAATTCGGCAATAATTCGTTTGCTTCTGCTTACCCTTACGAAGAACAGATATACTTAGAAGAAATATGGATACTAGACGAAGATGGAGAATTCCAAGAACCGTTGCCCGGATCAAAAGGCATGATTATATTGCATGATGAAATAAAGGCGATCGAATTCCTGAAGGGGGAAGCCGAAAAATGAAAACCCCATCAAGCAAACCTGTTATCTCAAGCAATACTTTAGGTAGTGTTAGGGATAACATTATTCATAAGATCGCATCAGAAGAAATCCCAATAATGGTGCATGCCTATCGACCAGAATCAAAAGGATCTCCACTAGGACCTCCACCAAAAGCTGCATACACCATACGTAGGCAAGAAGCTTCCACAAGAAGTGAAATCGTTCGAGAGGTAGAACCGCTGATCCTGGCACTCAATGATCAAGATGGGCGTTTGCGAGCTAAAGCAGCATCAATACTTGGAGAACTAAGGGATTCCAGAGCAGTAGAACCATTAATTAGGAGCCTAAAGGATAGCGATAGCGAGGTACGACAGCAGGCTATACTAGCTCTTGGAAAGATTGGCGATGTGCAGGCAGCTGGAGCTTTGCTCGAAGCACTAAAAGATGATAGCCAACTCGTCCGAAATTGTGCGGACAGTTCCGTGCGATGGGGAGCTGCAGATGCTCTGGGATCAGCTTTCAGCCAAGTGCCCAGCAAGGATCAAGCCTGGCAGGATCTTCACAAGCTAACTCAGGATGAGGACCATTCTGTGCGTGGGGCAGCCGCAAGAGTTCTGGGATCAGCTTTTAGCCAAGTGCCCGACAAAGATCAAGCCTGGCAGGATCTCATCAGGTTAACTCAGGACGAGGACAGTTCCGTGCGATGGGGAGCTGCAGATGCTCTGGGATCAGCTTTCAGCCAAGTGCCCAGCAAGGATCAAGCCTGGCAGGATCTTCACAAGCTAACTCAGGATGAGGACCATTCTGTGCGCGGGGCAGCCGCAGGAGTTCTGGGATCAGCGTTTAGCCAAGTGCCCGACAAAGATCAAGCCTGGCAGGACCTCCATAGCCTAACTCAAGATGAAAACAGTAACGTGCGAATGTATGCTTACCACTCTTTGGGACGAGCTTCAGTGCTCAAGGTTACAGAGGCCGATGATAACTTGACATTAAGGAGGGAATTAGAAAATGCGGTTGCTTATTTTGAAAAATCAACTCAAGAAGCGTCCTTTTCCAACCCCTCAAAGTTTTGCTATCCATTCTATCGTACATACCTAGCAATAACATTCCAAGAGGCAGAGGAAGATGAGGTTCAAAAATACTTGGAAGAAGCGAGGAAAGCTGTAGGGGGCTCCGAGAGCAAAGATAAGCTTTTCAAATCAGTCCAAAATCTGGCTAGTGCCCTCCAAGAATCAAGACGTCTGAAATACAGACCAATCCAAGATGCAGTAAGCGAACTTAACGCCTATTGTGAGTTTTGTTATAAGACCGCCGAACATATGGCCGCTGCAGAGGATCGGGCTCCCGTGGCGGTCAAACTGATGAAAAAATGCAACCCTCTTATTGAGGACAGAATGCAGGCTACTATCGCAGAAATCCGAGAAAAAGCCAAACATGTTTGTCAGGCCACTAGTGGAAAGGGAAGTGATTATGAGACACTAGGTGTCGACATCAATAGAGCTGCAAGCTCGCTCTCGATTGAGGACATCACCAAAACACAAAGATGTGTCTCAAGGATTGCTTTACAATTGAAGGAATTTTGCCGGCTTCTTCCGCCAGGAAAAAAGGAATTAGTTTGTGATGCAATAAAGGAGATATTTTTAGCGGATGAATTTTCTAATAAACTCGAAAAAATTGAGCTAGCCCTAACATATGTCAGCTCAGCTATTGAAGCACCTCTTCAAGCTAAATCTTTTTCTAAATATCTCGATGAAAGCCAAGTCAATTCTGTCGAAGCTGCAGTCCAGAGGGTCTTGGAGAAAAAAGGAATCGACGATCTGCAGCTAAAACAAATTATAGAAAGGCTGGAATCTACTATTTCCGAGATTGAGGAAAAACAGATCGATAATCCTTCTTTGAAAGGAGATGTTGAGGAGGTATCTAGATATTTGGAGGAATACAATCTGGATCTGGAACAAAAATTGAAGGTCACCATCCCGCTGATTCCTATCTTGCTTGCCTACCAAGAAGTAAATGAACTCAAAAGCGCCGCTAATTTAAGAATCGCTTGGAATAAGTTGACCAGGAGTTCTCTTCCAGGATAGTCTGCGTTGCTTGATAGATTACATTAACCTCGGCCATCACGACTTTGAGCAGATCACCCTGTTGTGTTGGCTTCTTTAAGGGCCAAGCCTACTGGTTTATTCATCTCGGCAGAACCTTTCCGGCCACGGCCCTTCCACTTCTTGCCAGCTCTTTTACTTTAGCACCTCTTGATCGTGTCATCTACTATCTAATGGCCTGGCGTGGAGTATCTCCACTAGGATCTCTTTGGCATTGGCCGTCTCCAGCTCCATAGTCCTGATGCTGACCGCCCGCCTGGGATCGATCGGCCTAGATCGCTGCCTCTAGGGTCACCTCATGAGTATGCCTCCGGCGTTCTCTGGGCTCCTGGCATCTTCGCCTCCCTTTGCGCGGCCTACTTACTTTAATGCAAAACACCCAGGTTAGCCAGCTCGGTAGTCTTCTGCAGATGGGAGTCCAGAGCCGGAGCGTGGAGCAGATGGTGGCCTCCTGGGAGGTTTGCTTCAGGGCCTGGGCCACATATTCCGCTATTTCTTCGGCATCCTCGCAGGGCCGCGGGTCGTTCTCCTTGATAAGGACGCACCGTGTTGGTTCTTTTCCAGGATGGTCATGAAGAGGATCTTGTAGCCTACAGATCGAAGTGGCTGCTCTGGGCTTTGGCCATCATCTCAACAGGGGCAAATGTCGATGAAAGACTTATTATCCGAGTTAGCAAGTATGTAGCAGTAATTCGTGAGATTATGGTATCCAAAAAAATCCACTTTGCATCAATAGATGACGAAATAGTATCCGCTAACTCGCATACCGATCGGCATATTTCCTATAAATCGGATGTTGATCTGTCCGAAGACGAAATAATACAGGGCTTAATGGAGATATCTGCAATCTCACTCCCAGACGAACCTCACAAGTACCCTTCGAGCTCACGTACTCGTATGAAAATCTAAGCCGTTCCAAAATGTCTTGCCATATAAATAATATCATATATAATAATCTCCGTGTTCGTCCTCTGTGCGCTTCTCTTGCCTGCAGTGGTATTATTTCGTAAACCGCCAGGGTTTTATTATCAAGCTACGATAATTTCACGGAGCATTCAAGCCTTCCATTACCCACTCGATTGCAGCGAGGAGCCTTCCAGAAAAAGCTATAGGGAAAAGCTATAATTACCCGAAAACCCCCTCCAGAAAATGAGAGAAGGAGAGAATAATGTCGGAGGATCAGAAAGCAGTCTACAGCCGGGCACCGGAGATCTTCAAAAAGCTCCGGCGCGAGATCGACAAAGTCATGGTCGGCCAGAATGTGGCCATTGAGCAGCTTTTGGTGGCCATCCTGGCGGGAGGCCATGCCCTCCTGGAGAGCAATCCGGGCCTTGCCAAGACGCTCCTGGTCAAGACCACGGCCTCCTGCCTGGGCCTTGATTACAGCAGGATTCAATGCACTCCGGACCTTATGCCCGCCGACATCACCGGCACAACCATCATCGAAGAGATCGATAAAGGCAAAAAGTTCCGCTTCGAGGCAGGACCCGTCTTTTCCAACATTGTCCTGGCCGACGAGATCAACCGGGCATCTCCCAAGACGCAGAGCGCTCTTTTGGAGGCTATGCAGGAAAAGCAGGTAACTGTAGGAAACAAGACCTATCTTCTGGATAAGCCCTTCTTTATCCTGGCCACGCAAAATCCAATTGAGATGGAGGGCACCTTCCCTCTGCCCGAAGCACAACTGGACCGGTTCTTGCTTAAAATCTTCATGGACTATCCCTCTCGGGAAGAGGAGCTGGAGATCCTGGAGAGATATACCATTCGCGGCGAGCCGAGCGTGGAACCGGTGGTCAGCAAGGATGAGGTGATAGCGCTGCAGCAGCTATGCCGCGACATACCGGTCTCCGATGATCTGAAGGCAGCAGTCGTGAATCTCGTGCTGGCCACGCGCCAGTGGGAAGGCGTCCAGTATGGAGCCAGCCCCAGGGCCACCATCGGCCTCATCCTCTCTGCCAAGGCCAGGGCCTTCCTGCAGGGCAGAAATTATGTCTCCGAAGAGGATCTGCATGTCATGGCCTATCCTGTCTTAAGGCACAGAATCATCCTGGGCTTTGAGGCGGAAAGGAAGGGGCTCACCCGCGACCAGGTGGTAACGGACATTCTAAAGAGCCAGTCCCTCTGAAAAGTGAACCTTTAGGTCTTTAAGGACAAATCATGGATACAGAGTTCTTCAAAGAGCTGGAGAAGTTCTCCCTGCTCGTCAAGAAGCGGGTATCGACCGCCTACAGCGGAGGCAGAAAGTCCCTGCGCTTTGGACACGGCATAAGCCCCGTCGGCTACCGGGA
>JAPKYC010000211.1 GCA_026394505.1 Methanothrix sp. | reverse complement strand
AAACATGTCTTCGACATCGCCCGCAAGATCAAGTCCATGGGGGTCTATATCCATAATGTCATGCCTCTCATTCCCCAGTACAAGTTTGCCCACATCAAGCCACCCTCGCCTGAGGAGAAACGAAAGATCCAGGAGGAGCTGGGCAAGATCATCAAGCAGATGAAACATTGCCGGCAATGTCGCTCTGATGCCATTGGACGGCTGGGATGCGATGTGCAGCAGGAGTTTCAGAGCAGAACCAAGGAACAAGGATAAGCTTCAATCTAAATCGCCAAAAAAAGCTTTTTCCGGCGCACTGCCGTCCTGTTGCGCCGGACCGATATCTTTCGAAATATCCGTCAGTGTTTGAGCATCTTGCTTATGCTGTTTGTGGCATGGGAAATGCTGCTGGAAATGCCGGAGATGAAGCTCTTTTGCTCCCCAGGCTTTGTCTGGGCGGCAGATTTCGTCTCTGTGGACTTGGATGCATTGGATTTCTTCTCCTTTTTCTTGGAGACGGAATTGCCGTTTTTCATCTGATAATTGCTGTTGCGATCTTGGGGACCCTTGCTCTTCTTGTTGTCTTTTGCCATAATTACCATGCCACCCGTTTATGTCAGAATTGATATAGATTGCGGCTACAAGACGCCGGCGTTCAGGCCAGCGGCAGTTTCATTCCCCTTCTCATTTGCAGAGCTTTTTCATAAACTGCAAAGCCTGTAGCCACATCCTGTATGCCGAGGCCCGTGGAGTCGAAGATGGTGATCTCTGTCTCGCTTTCCCGGCCAGGCTTCTTGTCTGCCAGGACCTCGCCGATCTGGGCATAGATATCCTCAGGCAAGAGCACACCTTCGGATATAGGAACATTCACCTCGCCGGAGTGCACTGCCTGGGCAAGATCATCTACAAAAACTTTAGCTCTCTTGGTGAGAGATGACTGTAGCTCTTGCTTGCCTTTAGCATCGGCTCCGATGGCATTTATATGTGTTCCGGGCAAGATCCAGCTGTCTTTGACCACCGGCCTTCGCGAGGGAGTGGTGGTAACCAGAATATCGCATTCACAGGCTTCTTGAGGATTTGCGCATATCAGGAATTTGCAGTCTAAAAATGCTCTACTATCCTTTTCCAGAGACCGGGATCGCTCTTGCGATGTGTCGAAAACCATCACCCGCTCAATCTCAAAGCGCCTGGACAGGCCAAGGAGCTGGGCTCTAGCCTGCACTCCGGCCCCAATCATTCCCACCACCCGAGAGTCCTGCCGGGCGAGTAGCTTGGCCGCCAGAGAACCTGCGGCTCCCGTGCGCATGGCAGTGAGAAATGCCGCACCCATAATAGCCAGGGGTGCTCCGTTTTTGGCGGAGATCAGGGTTAAGAGGGCCATGACTGTGGGTAGGCCGATTTTTGGATTTGCAGCATGAACATTGACGATCTTCACTCCTGCCAGTTCTTGTCCCTCCAGGTACGCGGGCATGGTTCTCAGATCGCCGTCATATTTTGAGAAGTAAAGATAGGACTTGGGCGGCATTTGAGTCCGGCCCATTGCATGGTCATAAAAGGCCTTCTCTACTGCGGCAATTGCCTCGTCCATGGTCAAGAGGGATTTCACTTCTTCTTCCGTGAGCCAGAGTATCTCCATTAAAACACCCTTCTATCCTGGAGACAGTGGAGAAGAAATAAGCTTTGGCTGTGGTGGGGATCTGGGGCAAGGAAAAATAGTGCCAGAATAAAATAAGAGACGCAATGAGAAGTGTCCGCCTGACAGATCAGATCGGACAAAGCTCATTGTTCGAGGGAAAAAAGCATTTCTATAGCTCTTCCAGCTTCTCGACGCCCATTTTCTTTACCTTTGGCTTCCAGATCTTATCCGGCATCCAGGCTGGTGCCCCTTTGGGCTTCGTTACCTGAACCCTTTCCCCTGTGAAGATATGCACCTTCTTTGTGCCGCGCTCCCTGAGCCGTATATCAGTGATGCCTCGGTTGGCCGCTTTCAAGGCTGCTTGTCTTGGTTGCTTTCCTGTGAAGACCCCAATCTCATTGCCTTTGTCGTCCCTGAGGGCGAAATTTCTTGTCTCAGCCATCAAATTCCCTCCTTGCTTCCCAATCATACCAAATGATATTTGAATTGTTGTTATACAGAATACCATTATATTAATTTTATCTAGATGGCAAGAGAATCCGCAGGATTTTTATCTCTAAAATGGGGTAGAAGCCTCTAAAACAGCATTAATCTGCGGCAGGCCCCTTCGGCTGCGCAGAATAATCATCTAGAAAACTATAGTCCATCCCTCTTTTGCTGCATCTTTTGCGGTGTAGCTAACTCCATGCACCTTCAGGCCTTTGTTGTCCAGAAGGGTTATGATTCCTCCATCGTTGGGCAGCTCAATGCCTGTTCCTGGAAGCATGATCGTCATGGTCTGCCCTGCCTTAAGAATTCCAGAAAGCGGCGCTTTATTCTTTTTGCTGTCTGCAAGCTTCCAGTCATTGAGATCGATGGGTTTGGGGGTGACGTTGAGGATGGTGACGCTCTCCAATCCCTTGTCAGGACCCGCCGGATTCACTAAAGCTGCTACTAAGCACATGCGCCCATCTGCGGCAGGAACATCGCAAGCTTCGGGAATTCTGTGACCGGTAACATCATCGGTATGGAAGCACTGGGACTGGAAGGCCAGGAACACGGCTACCCAGCGGTTTTCATCAGGAAAATGGAATATTAATCCCCCGTCCTGCCTGGGCCCATCATCCACATTCCATTCGGGGGCGTTCCCTTGATTCATATGGATGTCATGGATGCCGTTTCCCGGCAGGAAATCAAAGTAATCGTCCGGCTTATCTTTCTCAGGCCCCCATCTCTGGCCAAAGGCATAGACCACGCTCGACTGCATAGCCATGCTTCTCTTTATGTATTTTTGGAGCAGTTCGTTCAGGTCGTTGTCCGGGCCGGGGACGTTACAGGGAAGCGGCTTCATCTGGGCAGTTTCAAAAAGGTTTCCCCGGATGAAGTCCAAGGCATTGCTGCCGACCTTGCTGTCCAGTTTCTTGAAACCGTTGGGGAGTGGTTGTAGATATTTCAGGAGGGGATGATCGAAGTTCTCATCTACGTAGTAGAGCAGAGTCGATGGATCAACCTGTGATTTGACGTTGACAGCGATGTGAAACTTCTCTCGATCACTGACCTTCACATGTAAGTGAGGGCTCTTGCTCTGACCTTCCCTTGTATCTTTCGCCTTTCCCTTCAACACGCCGTAGTTGCTTATGGGCATAAAAATCACCTATCTATTCCTCTTCCAACCGGCAGAAACTGCAGCTATGATGCCATATGGGCTCGGCCTCGATTTGGACGGGATTTTCGCTGCTGTAGTGGCCTGCCGTCATCTCCTGGATGAACTTATGCACCTGTTCTGCGGACATTCCGACGGGTTTGATCCTTCCCACTTCGCGGCCATGAACGCCATGGTGGCCTTCCGTCTTGTCGACAGTCATGACGGCGTACTCGGGCTTGTCCTCGCTGTCTCCATCACCCAGGTAGAGCAGATTTCCAAAGTAGAAGCCATAGCACATAGGCCACTTATGGTTGATCATGGCCTCTACCAGATCGTCCTCGCTTTCCAGCTCCTTGAAGGAGAATACGCGGTCGGGATGAATCATAATGACATCAAATTAGTCTGCCCGGCGTTAAATAGTTTCTCGATATCTTGGCACAGGATATTTATCTCTGGCAAGCAGGAAAGAGAAAACGAAGATTTTTAGAAAGGGTGGTTTAAGTTGATACTGCAATTCTATGGAGCCGCACAGTCAGTTACTGGTTCTATGCATTTGGTAGAGGCAAATGGGTATCGTGTGCTATTGGACTGCGGAATGGTGCAGGGCAAACGGCAGGAAGCTCGTAAGCTCAATTCCCAGTTCCCGTTTGATGTCAAGACAATTGATGCCGTAGTGCTCTCTCATGCCCATCTTGACCACAGCGGCAAATTGCCCATGCTGGTCAAAAATGGTTTTGACAACAGCATTTTCTCGACATCGGCAACGCGCGATCTCTGCAGTGCCATGCTGCGCGACTCTGCCTCCCTTCAGGAGATGGACACGAGATATGTAAACAAGCTAAACGCAGAGGAAGGATTGCCTTTTATCAAGCCGCTATTCACAGTACATGACGTTACGACCTCATTACGTCTCTTTCAAACAGTAGAATACAGGCGACCCCTTGAGATCCTGCCGGGCATTCGACTTACATTCGGTAATGCGGGGCACATTCTCGGCTCAGCAACGGTCACGCTGGAGATTGCCGAGGGCCGAGATGAAAAAAAGATGACAACGCTAGGCTTTACCGGCGATCTGGGACGAAAAGGGGCGGCAGTGGTGCGCGATCCTGAGGGCTTCGCCCGTGCGGATGTTCTCATCACGGAATCGACTTACGGCGGACGCAGTCATGGTCCTATGAATGAAGCCAAAGATAAGCTGGCCGCAATTGTAAGCGAGACGGCGCATAAAGGCGGACTGCTCATAATTCCCGC
>JAPKYC010000292.1 GCA_026394505.1 Methanothrix sp. | reverse complement strand
CCAGGCGAAGCTGGATGGCGCAATTATGAGCGACGATCTGTTGGCGAGCCTCGAGGCGCTAAGAGGAAAGCGACCATAGGTGATTGTTTATGGCGGTTGAAGTGGAGGGCAAATACGGAAAGCAGATCCATTTCGGGATGGATGTCTGTCTGGTGATAGTTCTCTGTTTGTTTGGGGCAGATGCGTCCTTATGCGCCCCTGCAGAGGAGATCCGCGATCAAGCCAATCTCAGCCAAAGGGATCTGGCAGGGATCAATCTCAGTTGGGCCCATCTCAATCAGTCCGATCTATCCTATGCATTGCTCAATCAATCCGATCTGTCCCATGCTCATCTTAGATCGGCCTGGCTTAGGGGCTCAAATCTGAGCCATACGAGCCTGCAAGACGCGGATCTCACCGGGGCAGACCTTTCGGGAGCCGATCTCACCGGTGCCAATCTCAGCAATGCAGATCTAATCGGAGCGAGACTCATTGATGCCAATCTTTCCCAGGCGAATTTCACGCATGCAAACCTGGAAGATGCCAGGATTCATAGGGCCAAATTGAGGGAGGCCAAATTTTGCGGGGCCAGTCTCAAGAGTGCAGTCATGGACGACACAGATCTATCTGGGGCGGATCTGTCCGGCGCATATCTGGAGGAAGCCTGCCTATCCGGAGCCAAATTGGTCGGCACCAGGCTGATTGATGCGAATTTGATTCGAGCAGATTTGAGCGAGGCGGATCTCAGCGGAGCGGATTTGAGTTCAGCCATCCTTAAAATGGCAAATATGCCCGATAGCATTTTGACCGAGGCCAGGCTGGTGGATGCAGACCTCTCCCGGGCCTATATGATGAGATCCAACCTCACCGGAGCCGACCTCTCCCGCTCGAAGCTGATGTCTTCAGATCTGTCGGGATCCGACGTCTCGAATGCGAATTTGACCGGAGCCAACTTGCACGCAGCAGACATTCTCGGAGTCAACTTTTCCCATTCAGACCTGACGAGAGCGGAATTATCCGAGGCATCATGGGGGAGAGCGAACTTCTATGGCTCCAAGCTTGTCGATGCCAAATCGATATACGCCAACTTCACCAATACCAACTTCAGCAGAGCAGACCTCTCCGGCTCGAACCTGAGGGCATCAGATCTGTCAGGATCCGACCTCTCGAATGCGGATTTTACCGGGGCCAATCTTGAGAACACCTGGATAAAGCATGCCGACCTTTCTGGGGCCAGTCTGAAAGGTGCCAATCTAAAGGGAGCTCAACTGAATGACTCTGATCTCTCCGGAGCGGATCTGAGCGCGTCAATCCTCACCCAAGCAAATCTGGAAAATAGTGTCTTGGCCAGGGTCAATCTGGTGGATGCAGACCTGAGTGGAGCCATCCTCACGGACGTCGATCTGAGCGATGCTGAATTGACCAGAGCCAAACTTCGCGGGTCCGACCTCACCGGGGCCAATCTTCGCGGAGCAAAGTTGGATAATGCCATCTTGCTGAGCGCAAAGCTGAACTGGGCCGATCTGAGGGGCTGCTCCCTCTTCCAGTGTGTATTATCCCGGGCGGAGATTTCTTCCTCAGACCTGAGCGGCGTGGACCTGGGCGAGACTGACCTCTCCCGGGCCTTCATGATGAGATCCAACCTCACCGATGCCAACCTTGATGCCGCCGGCCTGGCCTATACGGACCTCACTGAGGCCATTCTCAAGAGAGCGAGCCTGAGATGGTCGAAGCTGATGTCCGCCGACCTGACCAGAACGGATTTCACGGAAGCGGAGATGACGGCAGCTCATTTCGACTCGGCCCTGCTGGCCCAGACGAAAATGGTCCGAGCCAGAATGGATAAGGCATCTTTCAAGGATATGGTGGTTACTGGAGCGAACTTCAGCGATGCCAGCCTCAAAGGAGCAGAACTGAATCGGGTATTCCTGTATGATGTCGATATGAGCGGCGCGGATTTAAGTGGCACGAGCTTTGCCGGAGTGGCACTTATTAACTGCAAACTAAATGGCATAAACCTGATGGGGATCAAATATGATGATAGCATCCCGGGGTTCCTGGCAGGATCTGATCTTCAAGGCGCCAAGATCAGCGAGGATCTCTGGAACAAGATAAAGGAGATCCAGTCAAGAGATCAGGGCAAATCGCCGACGACGTTGGGCTCCAAATAGTAGATCTTTCTGAGATCTTCATCGCTTTGGCCCGGGAATATCACCAGTTCCCCTTGCATTCCCGGCCCCAGGCGTTCTTTTCATAATGCTCACGACTCTATTTCTTAATCAGTCCCGCGATGACCAGCAAGACAATTGCCCCCAGGATGGAGGTTATCCAGCCGCCGATGCCGGAGGTTCCGAAGAATCCGCCAAAGAGAGCTCCTCCAATTATGGAGCCCACTATGCCGACCAGTATGTTTCCTATCAGGCCGAAGCCGTGGCCTACCCAAACTTTTCCTGCGATCCAGCCGATGATAGCTCCTATGATCAGCCAGCCGATAAACGAAAATATGCCAAACATGAAAAACTGTAGGAGTTAATTCTATAAATTATTTTGGGAGACAGAGCCGGATCTGTCTAGGCAGATATCTCCACATGGAAGGCTCTCGTGTCGGCCACAATGTTCTCCCAGGACCTTTTATAGACAAAATAGATGGTGCTCTTGCCGGGCTTAACGGGCAGAAAGACAAAGACCGATGATCCGCCAGATCCCACTGCCTGAGAGTCTCCCCTCTCGAACTGGGCGCTCTCCGGTTTGAGCAGGACGTAATCGTAATCTGCCTTCCAATCGTAACCCGTCGTGGGATTGGCGGGCAGGGAGATGGTGAAGGGCTCATTTACCCTGGCGCGAATAAGCTCTACGGTCGTCTCCTTTTCATCAGGTATTTTGTAGCTGTCCACAGGAAGCATCAGGGGATAATAATCTATATTTTTGTCGTTTAAAACCATGGGCTGGTCGCCAATTCCGTCGCCGTTCTCATCTGTTCCGTTGTAGTCGGCCCAGTAGTTGCCCAGGCGGCCGCGCAGCACCCGGCTGTTGAACTGGTAATTGATGCCGTCACTGGAATTCCAGGAAGCGGCCTCCTCCGGGCAGACGCTCTTCTTGCCGGCAAAATCGTTCAGGTAAATGCCGGCAGGAAGGACGACCTCTAATGTACAGTTGATGCTATCAGAAGCTGCGCCAATTGCAAAACCACGCATGACTGCGCCATGAGCCGCAAGGACTGCTCGCCCGCTATCCGGCGCGAGCACGGGCTTTCCTTCGCCCGTATCCAGGCCATGCAGGTTTACATTCTTGCCGATGATCAGTGATTCGCGATACGTTCCGCTCTCCACGACTATTTTGTCATCTGGCGAGGCGTTATTTAGCGCCGCCTGGATGGCGGAGTAATCGCACCCTTGGGGGCAGACCCTCATCTCGGCAAGAGAAGGCGGCAGGAGCAGAAGGAGCAGAAGGAGCACCAGGATGGCAATAATTAGTCTTTTGTAATCGGACATGGTATGGGTAGTAATAGTCTCAAAATTTATAGCCTTTCTGATTGACATTGCGGCAAGAAGGCGGGCAGGCATCCATGTCGGGAAATGTTTTGGGCGAGAGAGAGCTGATCCGGCGCATATCCGAGATCCTGGGCGGTGTGGAGAATGATGACTGCGTCGTGATTGATGCCGGCGAGCGCTATCTCGTGGCCACCACGGACATGCTGCACCGGAAAACGGACTTTCCTGATATTATGAATCCCTGGCAGATGGGCTGGATGGCGGTAGCTGTGAACCTGAGCGACATTGCCGCCATGGGCGCGAAGCCGGCGGGCGTTCTCATCGCGGCGGGCCTGCCGCCGCAGGCTGACCTGTACTTCATCGACGAGCTCTTCTCGGGCCTGGGGGACTGCGCCGCGTACTACGGCACGCGCATCATTGGGGGCGACACAGACAGCCACCAGGAGCTGACCATCACCGGCACGGCCCTTGGGTTCGTGGAGAAGGACCTGGTGCTAAGGAGGAGAGGCGCGCGAGTGGGCGACCTGCTATGCAGCACCGGTGCCCTGGGGGGCGCGGGCGGGGGCCTGTGGGCCTGGCAGCAGGGAGTAGAGAGCGATTTTATCACGCGGCTGCTGGAGCCCGAGCCGCGCCTGGCGGAGGGCCGCGCCCTGGCCCAGAGCCGGGCGGTCACAGCCATGATGGACAACAGCGACGGCCTGGCGCTATCCCTCTCTGACCTGGCAGAGGTGAGCCGGGTGGGCTTTGTGGTACAGGAGGAGGCGCTGCCCGTGGCCGCGGGCCTCGTGGAGATGGTGGGGCAGGAGAAGGCGCAAGAGATGGTGATGAGCGCGGGCGGGGACTTTGAGCTCGTCTTCACTGTGAGGCCGGAAGGGCTGGAGGCGGCTCAGCGGGCCTGCGGGCTGACAGTGATCGGGGAGGTGGTGGAGGAGGGGATTTGGATGGAGAAGGGAGGAGAGAGGAGGCGGGTGGAGGCGAAGGGGTACGAGCATAAGATAGGGGGGATGGATTGAATTCCCTGCAGATATTTTGAAGATTATTATGCTTCTTGCTTGTTCTAGCAATCTGATCCGTGAAGCGTGGCCACCCGGGTGAGACAGGGAACTTTGCAGGTCGTCCAGTCCGGCTTGGTCAGAAATGGCTCTTCCCCGGCCGGAGCTCGTGACACCCGAGCACCAAGACGGTGCTCCCGAATCATAGACCGCCTGGCAGAAGAGGCCGGGATCCAGGAGGTTTCGCGCAGACAGAAGCTCTCCTGGAGAAAAGTAACGCGGCTCTTCGCTAATTCCAGTGGCTAACTTTTCTGGTTACTATGGTTTTCCAGTTGTTTGTTAGTCGCTCTGTGCGTTCTCTGTGAACTCTGTGTCTCTGTGGTGGAATAGTCGTTAGCCACTGGTTATAACCAAACGGCTACGGACTACCACCACAGAGACACAGAGCGCACGGAGGACTCACAGAGGACTTGATTATCATATTACCAACTCGAAACAGCGAGGAACCGGGTCACGCCATATATCCTCCGGCACAGCCATGTAGTGAATGCGCTGATGGCCGGCGTGCCGGTGCCAATGATTCAAAAGCCGGGTGGGGCACAAGAGGCTCTCTACGACGGAGATCTACGCCACGGTGGCGCTGGTCCCTGGTGAAGGAGGCGTACGATCCGCGTGGATTCGGGCCGGTGGGTGCATGGATCCAAAAAGCGGCTCGATTAGAAGAGATGTGCGTATAACCTGCAAATCTT
>JAPKYC010000225.1 GCA_026394505.1 Methanothrix sp. | reverse complement strand
CCATTGCCGGAGATTACTTCGAGTGGGGTGGCTACCGCTTTGAGGTTGTGGACATGGATGAGCGCAGAGTGGACAAGATTCTGGTAACTCCTCTGGCAAAGGATAATCTTATGGAGAAAAAATGAGGGGAGTTTTAATTCTTTCAGGCGGGGTGGATTCGACCACCTTGCTCTACAAGATGCTGGCCGACGGCTTTGAGGTAGATGCTCTGACCTTCAACTATGCCCAGAGGCACAAAAAAGAGATAGACTGCGCCAAAGCCATTGCAGAAAGGCTGCACATCAATCATCACATCGTCGATCTAAGATCCCTGGCCTATCTTTTGGGCGACAGCGCGTTGCTGGGAGGAAAGGAGGTGCCAAGCTGCCACTACACAGAGGAGGCCGCCAAAAAAACGGTTGTGCCCAATCGCAACATGATCATGCTCTCTGTGGCAGCGGGCTACGCTGAGGCCCATGAGATTCCAGAGGTCTTTTATGCCGCTCACCGGAATGATCGCACCATCTATCCCGACTGCCGGCCGGAGTTTGTGCAGGCGCTGCGGCCTGCTATCAGGCTGGCTACCGCCTGGCATCCCGTGGATCTGCAGGCTCCTTTTGTGGATATGAGCAAGACGGAGATTGTGAGTATGGGGCTTGCGCTACAGGTGCCCTACCATCTGACCTGGTCATGCTACAAGGGAGAGGAGCGGCCCTGTCGCACCTGTCCCACCTGCATCGAGAGAGAGGAGGCTTTTGCCGTGAACGGGAGCAGAGATCCGCTGGTGGAGCTTTGAGATTGGGACTAATTATTACTGTATAATAATATTTTTTTGGACCTACAGCTATGAACAAAAATTACAGTTAAAGACCATGTAATATAAAGATACGGTTCCTCGCTGTTTCGAGTGGGTAATAGAATAATCGAGTCCTCTGTGAGTCCTCCGTGCGCTCTGTGTCTCTGTGGTGGTAGTTCGTAGTTGTTTGTTATAACCAGTGACTAACGACGTTTCCACTACAGAGACACAGAGTTCACAGAGAACGCACAGAGCGACTAACTAACAACTGGAAAATTTTTTGAGCAGAGCCAATGGCAAATCCTTAATTATCAGGCCGATAAGAAACCAGCGGTGAAAAACATGTCAAGAAGCCACAAGCTTGTGCTCTTATTCCTTGCAGTATCGATTCTTTCGATTTCGGCTCTGGCAGAGAGCAATTACACTGTGAACGTCACGGCAGATAAGTTTCTGGGCAACCATCTGGTAAACCAGAGCGGCTTTGCTCTTTATTACTTCTCGGATGATGGCAGCGCAAATGGTGCCAGCACCTGTTATGACGACTGCGCTTCCAAGTGGCCGCCTTTCTATGCCCAAACAATAAATGTGCCGGATAGCCTGAGGCCCGTTGACTTTGCCACCATTACCAGAACCGATGGATCAAAGCAGACGACATTCAAGGGCTGGCCGCTCTACTTCTCTTCCCGAGACGAAGCTGCAGGAGATGTCTTTGGAAATGGCCAGGGAGGAAATCTCTGGCATATCATAGACCCTCTGGAGCAGCCTCAGCTTTTCTAAAGTCTCAATGAAACATAAGGAACTCTTCCAGGGTAATGCTGTGTAGCCTCTTTGAGGTTCGTAGCCGCTTCCTCGACAGTTGCCCCCTGGCTCGTAGTTCCTACTTCTAGACACTCGGCAACAAACATGTCCTCTTCTCGGTGGATGACGGCTGTGAATGTCTGCATATATTTTCCATCAAATGTGGACCTTCATTCTAGTTAAAGACCATACCTACTGCCCAATTGAAGCAAGCTCTGCATAACTTCGTGACCTCCGATGGCTCTTCCCGCGCAGGAGGCTGCTGCCTATGCCCTGGCTGCCAAATACCTGAACTCGCCTTCATCATTTGTTAGAGCTGCAAAGGCAAGAAAAAGAACGCCAGACCCAGTATGCCGTACACCGCCAGCAGCATGGCCCCTTCCAGCCAGTTGGACTCTCCATCCAAAGAGACCAGGGCTGAGATCATGGACGCAGCCGTGAGAGCGATCAGCTCCAGCTGATTGAACTGCAGCGTGAGTGGATTTCCCAGGAGCAGTGAGACGAAGACCAGCACCGGCGTCACGAAGAGAGCGATCTGCAGGCTGGAGCCCAGGGCAATCGAGAGGGACAGGTCCATCTTATTCTGCCGGGCTGCCTGAACGGCGACCAGGTGCTCCGCCACGTTGCCGATGATGGGCACGATGATTATTCCTACGAAAAAGGGCGTGAGGCCCAGGATAGCCGTGACCGCTTCTACCGATGCTACTAAAAGCTCGCTCATCAGGATGATGCCGATCATAGAGAATCCCATGATGGCTAATGCCTTGTTTATACTCCAGACATGCTCGGGCAGGGCCTCTCTTACGGTTACGGGTTCACATTTTCCCGAAGAGCAGCTCCTTAAAGTGTAGATGATGAAGAGCACATAGAGGATCAGCATGGCTCCTGCGGAGGTCAGGCTCAGCTCCTCAACGAGCCTGGCGTTTGGGATGTAGAGGCTGAAGAGGGAGGGTACGCTCATGGCGATCAGGGCCAGAATGGTCATGGTGGCATCCGTATCCACCTGCCTTCGGTCGAACATTTGGCGGCCGTTCTTCAGGCCGCCTAAAAACATGGAAAAGCCCAGGACCAGGAGAAGGTTGCCCAGAATGGAGCCGGTGATGGAGGCTAATACCAGCTGCATCTGCCCGGCACGAATTATGCGCCAGCAGGGCAACCGGCAAGAAGAGGAGCAGCAATTGTAGTACGCGCATCGGATAGGCCTCACTTCAGCAAGTGAACACTTTGTGTGTCCAGACATAATTAAATCTCTCCATCGCAGCATCTATTACGTCGCATGCGGGCCCCGCCCCGAGCGGCCACGTGCACCCGCAGGTACACGCGCGCGCGGGAGACTGCAAGGCAGCAATTCAAGATCATGGCTCTGGCAAGTATCTGACAAATGGGAAGATTTAATATTCGACCCGGAAAGGTAGGTGTGGTCTTGAATATGATTGAGGCGGAAAATACTGCGATAAGCTCCATTCAAAATGACCTGAGGACTCTGGGTAAAAAAGTCGATAGGATGGAGGGTATGCTTGAGACTCTCATAGATATCTATACAGACACATTTTATGTGGTCAAGGATCAGTATGTCGAAAAGCTGCAGAAGATTCGCCTGGAAGGTAAGTTTGAGGAGTTCTCAGATCTGGAAAGCTTGAAGAGATCGCTTGAGGAAGACTGAGGATGCCGGGCTACAGGCTCCTTATCGAAGAGGTTCTGAAGGCTCGCTTGAAGAAGCTATCCAAGAAGAACAGGCCTCTTTACGATTCCGTGCTGGCAAAAGCAAAGGAGATCTTAGAAAATCCCACGCACTATAAACCTTTGAGGCATGATTTAAAGGGACTGAGACGGGTTCATCTGGAGAAGTCGTTTGTTTTGGTCTTCGAAGTGGATGAGGAAAACAGAGCAGTAACGTTG
>JAPKYC010000068.1 GCA_026394505.1 Methanothrix sp. | reverse complement strand
CTCTCATAGTCGTGATCATAGTAGCCCTGCAGCTTTGTCTTGGGCGTGAGGTCCTCCACCTATGATCCCCAGGTAGCTCTCCAGCCAGTCCAGGAAGCCTTTGACCTCCGTTTGCTTCTTGCTTGTTCATCTACAGCATTTTTTCCGCCAGGAAGGCCTGGTGAATCGTGCGCTGCATCCGACCGTTCCTGCTCGGCGATGAAATTGCCAGCCTCGTCTTTGGGCAGGCCTTTGCCAGGGGGCCAGTATCTCTGCGTGCTTGCCATCGGCGTAGAGCTGCTGGCGGGCCGGGGCGGGCGCGGGGGTTGCGGAATCGACCATCATAGTAGAATTCAAAGGCTTTTTCGCTTTGAACAGGCAAGTTTTAAATATAAAAGTTACTAGAATATGAAGGGGCATTGATATGATCGAAGCGGAAGAGATGAGCATAATCAGCTCGATAATGGACGACCTCAGGGTCCTCAAGAATAAGGTGGGGGAGATGGAAGGACAAATTCAGGCTCTAGCCGATATGCATAGTGATTCTGACTTAGAAGTTCGAGAAGAATACTTGGTCCATCTCGACGAGCTGGAGGGAAATAGTAAATTTGAAGAATTCTCCGATATCGCTTCTTTAAGGAAACGGATTGAAAAAGAGGAGAATTGAATGTGTCATCTTACGTTTACCGTTTAGAAGAAGGGCTGATATCTCTTTTGGAAAAGGCCCATAAAAAAGACAAAAAGCTCTACGAAGCGGCTTTCAAGAAGATGGAAGACATAGCAAAGAATCCGCATCATTATAAGCCATTAAAATACGATTTAAAGGGACGAAGAAGAGTTCATATTGAGAAATCATTTGTTTTGACCTTTAGAATCAACGACGTAGAGAAAAAAGTGACTTTTATAGATCTATGCCATCATGATATGGTCTATAAAAAGAAATAAATGATTTACTTGCGGTTGTTTCCTTCCACAATCCCGATCTCCTCTTCCGTCAGCCCATACAGCCTGTACACCACCGCATCGATCAGCTCATCCGTCTGCCTGATCCTCTCACTCAAGGGCAGCAGTTTGCCCATCGATCCCCCGAACTCGGCCCGGAGCGCCTGTGCGGGCTCCCGTCTGGCCGGATCGATTGCCAGCTTCTTGCTATTCCTTTTGAGCACCGCCAGGAAGCTCTCATAATCGTGCTCGTAGTAGCTTTGCAATTTGGTCTTGGGCGTGAGGTCCTCTACCTTGGCCCCCAGGTAGCTCTCCAGCCAGCCCAGGAAGCCCTTGACCTCCGTTTGCTTCTGCTTGTTCATCTCCAGCATTCTTTCCGCCAGGAAGGCCTGGTGAATCGTGCACTACATCCGACCGTTCCTGCTCGGCGATGAAATTGCCAGCCTCGTCTTTGGGCAGGCAGGCCTCTACCTGGGCCAGAATTTCGGCGTGCTTGCCATCGGCGTAGAGCTGCTGCAGCTCCGTCCCCAGGCGGACGCGCTCGGGCGCGGGGGTGGCTTCATGATCTGTATCACGAATGGCGGAGTTCTGTCTCGAAGTATATAAATGCCCTTCCTGAGGTAGATTGTGATAGATATTTTTATTAACTAAAGACTACAAGTTAAAGTGATTCTGATGGATGTCGTCGAAGCTATTTATGAAGAGGGAAATCTCCGAGTTCTGGACCCATCAAAGATAGATTCAGACTTGATAACTGTGAAGATATTGAATATCGAGGAAGTTCTTAACGAGGAAGAAGAGGATTTGCTCAAAGAGGCATTAAGCGAAAGGGCGAAGGGCAAATATCACACTTTTGACGAAGTGTTTGGATGAGTTTTAGGGCCATTTTCTCCCCCAAAAGCTGCAAGACAATAAAATCCTTCGATTCAGAGCTAAAAGAAAGAATCAAGAAAGGCATTCAGGAGATAAGCAATAACCCTTGGGAGAAAGGTACAATAAAGGTAAAGGGCTATGGCGATGTTCGGAGAAAAAGGGTAGGCGACTACAGGATAATCTATCGCATTGATCTGCAGCATAAAGAGATTCTCATAGCCTTTGTCGCCAGAAGAAATGAAGAAACGTATAAATTATGAAATTACATGCTCAGGCCTTATTCCCTTCCACAATCCCGATCTCCTCTTCCGTCAG